>JALWNS010000088.1 GCA_027083655.1 Bacteroidales bacterium
TAATAGGGTTGAAATAATAGGATTTTAGGGTTATTATTGATAAGAATTATTTTTTAATTCAAATCTTTAAAACTTTAAAATTATTAGCTATGAAGAAGCTTTTTACTTTTGTAATGGCAGTTTTCATTGGAATTGCAGCTTATGCACAGCTGCCCAAAAATGTACTTGATGTTTTTCCAAAGATTTCCGGGCAAAAAGCAGACACAGTGTATACGACATGGTATCTTCATGATAGCACGTATGAATATAGTTACAATACATCGACACAAACACTAGAGTTAGCAAGCAAAACTATTGTTTCATATACTGACCGTACTTATGATTTTTATGAAAGCTATAATGTAGACTCTAATGGAAACTTCAAGTTGAGTGCCCAGATTCTTTTCTCCTGGGATACATTAAAAAGAATAATAAGAAAGGAAACTAGAATGTCACCCAATGATACATTAATGCCTTATTATTTGGATTCGATTACATATCTTGGTACGACAAACCTGGAACAGGAAATAGTTAGTTTTTCATATGATACTTTGACAAATTCTTGGGTATATCGTTTTAAAAATATTTATACATACAATGCCAATAATCTTAAGACAGAGTGGCTGTATCTAAGTTGGCAATCCAACCAGTGGAATAACCAATTTCGATATATCTATGCTTATGATAACAATAATAATATGATTTCCAAGCTTTACCAACAATGGGTAAATTCTCAATGGGAAGACAACACCAAGGAAACTTATGCTTATGACGCCAATGGTAATCTTATAGAGAATACCTATATGATGTATAATACCACTACACAGGTATTTGATACAGTATATAAAAGTGATTACCAGTATGATGCCAATAATCTTTTGTTAAGCTCCATTAGATATGTTTACCAGAATAACCAGAAATTTCCGGCCGAAAAGAAAGTGTATGTTTATAGTAATGGCTTGCTTATGAGGGATACTGTTTTTTCTTATGATACAGCTTCTGCTAGTTGGAATTATTCAATGTTAGAAGAGTATACATACAATACAGACCAAGATCCTATTGAGTTTTTTGTTCAATATTGGGATGGTAACCAATGGGTAAATTATATAAAAGTAAATGTGACATATACATTGAATCAGCCGGTAGAGAAAGGTGTTACTCCTTTTGAAGGTATGTTTGGAAGTCTAAAAACTATACCTTTTTCTACTACATTTTATTTATGGAATAATAATGCGTGGTTAGAGTGGAATAAAGCCGAGTTTTACTTTTCACCATACACAGAATGGCGTTTGTCAGACGTGCCATCTTTGGAGATTGAAGGTATGAGTATTTATCCAAATCCTGCTGTTGATTATATCGTAGTTGATATGAATGGTCGCCGTGGCACAGTTCAGTTTATAGATATGAGTGGCCAGGTGGTTAAGAGTATCGAGACAACTAATAATGTAATTTCAGTTGGTGATTTACCGCGCGGTCTGTATATTGTAAAATTTACCAGGGATAACCAGACGTTCGTAGGTAAGATGATCAAACAATAAAGCTATTACATAACTTTTTTCTTAGGGCTGCCCCTTACGGGGCAGCCCTAATT
>JALWNS010000089.1 GCA_027083655.1 Bacteroidales bacterium
ATGAAGCGGATAATAACAATTTTTGTCTTAATACTTGGCTTTGTTAGCTTCTCAACAGCTGCAATAGTGGCACCTTCTGTACAACACAAAGCGCAAAAAATAGAGATAATTAAAAAAGCCAAAAGTCCTAAAACTTTCTCAAAGGATACAAAAAAAGTTGTTCCTACAGATCTTAATGCCAGTATAGGACAAACTGCTTTGATTGGAGTTCTTCTTGTTATCCTGGGAGCTTTGTTGTTTATACCCCAGCTTGTAACAATCATAGCAGCGACTTTGATTGTATTAGGTGTCACATTATTTGTCCTCGATATTATAGGTATGCTATAAAGCCAACTGGTTTTAAGATTAAAAAGCTAAAATTCCAGAGAGCTTGCCAACCTGCAGGCTCTCTGTTTTTTTACAAAAAATTCTGCAATGAAAAAGAAAGCCTTAGTTTTAAGCGGAGGGTCTATCAAAGGAGCTTTTCATGTTGGTGCCATAAAACGGCTAATAGAAGAAGGATTTGAGCCAGACATTATCCTTGGCATTTCTGTGGGCGCTATTAGTGCAGCTTTTCTTGTGGATAATATGGGCAGGCAAGGACAAAGCCAGTCTTTTGCTAAAGCTCTAGATGGACTTACACAGTTCTGGTACACATACGCTTACCAACCCAAACTTGTCATGACTCGAAAGTCTATTTGGAAACTTGGCTATGAATTGTTGTCCAAAAGATTTAAATCTATCATGGACACATCACTTTACTTTAGTTGGTTTGACAGGCTTAAACCAGAGAATATAAGAAAGTCTAAGATAGAGCTAATTGTAGGAGCTGTTAATCTTTACACAGGAAAAATTGAATATTTCAATTCTTCTGATCCACACATAGTAGAAGCAGCCAAAGCCAGTAGCATAATACCTCTTATTATGCCACCTGTGTATATAAATGGTGTGCCATACGTTGATGGAGGCCTAAGGGATGTTGTTCCTCTGCGTCCATTGATTGATGATAATGATATTAGCGAACTTGTTATTGTAATTACACACCCTGAGCACTTATCAAAAGGAAATTTTAATATTGGTAACCTGAGTGAATATATCAACAGGACAAAGAATATAACTGTAAATGAAATAATTAGAGGTGATCTTGACAACATAGATAAATTCAACCGTACTTTAATGCTACTTATCAAAAAAAGAATTCCTTACAAGATAATCCGTCCTGAGAGCGAGCTTACCTTCACGTTAGACCGCTTTTCCCGGGAAGATATAAAAAACATGATGTCCCTAGGATATCAAGCTGCTAAAAATTCATCTTGGCTCTAAACTTACTAACTATGGGGAAAAAAGCTTTAATACTCAGCTCTGCAACAATAGAAGGGGCATTCCAGGCAGGCGCTTTAAAAGAAATTTTTGCAACAGGTTTTAGACCAGATATAATTGCTGGCAATGGTATTGGCGCTTTACACGCTATTTTTATTGCCAACGAACTGGGACGTCTGCAAAGCAAGAGTGATTTCTACAAAATTGCTATTGGCCTCGAACGTTTTTGGCTTAATAATATTACATCGCCCCGTAGTGTTATCAAAAAAA
>JALWNS010000090.1 GCA_027083655.1 Bacteroidales bacterium
CTCGCAACATATTTCCGTGAGTATCTCCGTCAATATCTCACTGCTAAAAAGCCCGATCCGAGAAACTATCCTAGCTGGAACATGGAACAATACCGCGAAGACTCTTTATTATGGGAAACAGATCCATTATATGGATGGTGTAATAAAAACCTAAAGCCTGACGGCACTCCTTATGATATTTATCGAGATGGGCTAAAAATTTATACTACTATTGACTCTCGAATGCAACGCTATGCAGAACAAGCTGTTGCAGAACATTTAAAAGAATGGCAAAATGTCTTCGAAGACCATTATAAGCATCGTTACCTAAAATCACTGGTATTCAAAGCCAAAGGTGTCACCATCAAGATAAACAATCCTGATTTAAAAGCCTTTGACCCACAGCTTACACGCAAAGATATAGCGCGTATCATCTGGAATTCTATGCGCCGTAGCTCAAGATGGTATACTTTAAAGGCTCTTGGTAAAACAGATAAAGAGATAGTAGAATCTTTCCTCAAACCCGCACCAATGCGAGTTTTCTCTTGGCATGGCGAGATAGACACTGTTATGACCCCATTGGATTCAATATTGTATTACAAGAAATTTTTACGAGCAGGCTTCTTATCTGTTGAACCGCACACAGGCTATGTCAGAGCTTATGTCGGAGGTATTAACTTTAAACATTTCAAATACGACCAGGTTATGCAAGCCCGCCGGCAGGTCGGCTCTACATTTAAGCCTTTTGTTTACACCCTGGCTATGATGCCGGGAGGATTTTCGCCTTGTTATAAGGTACCAAATGTACCTGTGACATTTGAAGTATATGAGAACGGACAGAAAGTAGCTTATACTCCGCAATATTCCCACTCTAAGTTTGACGGGCAGGAAATAACCCTAAAGACAGGGCTGGCATTGTCACTCAACCAGATTTCCGCGTGGGTAATGAAGCATTATTCACCTGAGGCAGTCATTGAGATCGCCAGGGCAATGGGCATACGTAGCCCCCTGCCGGCTGTACCATCATTGTGTGTAGGTGCAGCAGAGGTAAAACTGGGTGAAATGGTTGGAGCATATACAACATTTGCAAACGAGGGTATCCATGTGCAGCCAATCTTTGTTAAGCGTATAGAAGACCGGTATGGAAATGTACTTGCAACCTTCTCCTCTCATAAGAATCAAGCTATTGATGCTAGCACAGCCTGGAGAATGATTGTAATGATGCGTGCCGTGGTCGATTATGGTACTAGCGTAAGATTGCGTTATAAATATGAATTTACCAATGATATAGCAGGCAAAACAGGAACAACAAACGACAACTCTGACGGTTGGTTTATAGGTATGGTACCCAAGCTCGTGTCTGGCGCATGGGTAGGGGGTGAAGAAAGAAGTATCCGTTTCACATCTACTGCTTTAGGCCAGGGCGCTAGTATGGCATTACCTATTTGGGCTATTTATATGAAAAAGATTTATTCTGACCCTGAGCTTAGCAGGATTTACTCTGAACAAGATTCTTTTTCTTTGCCAATAAATTATGATGGTGTGCCATTCGAATGTGCACCTGATGAGCCAGGACAGACGAC
>JALWNS010000091.1:0-2447 GCA_027083655.1 Bacteroidales bacterium
CTATAAACTAGGTATTCTTAGTTCGAATAGCGAAGAAAACATAAAAAAATTCCTTGTTAACAACCGGCTTGACCAATACTTTGAATTTGTCCACTCACAACCGCAAATCTTTGGCAAAAGCTCAAGCCTCAGAAAAATTATGAGAACATACGGTACCAGGCAGGACCAAATGATATACGTCGGAGATGAAGTCAGGGATATACACGCGTCTCAACAAGCAAAAATCCCCATTATTTCTGTCACATGGGGGGCCAATTCAAAGCAATTATTGACTAAATACAACCCTACTTATCTTATAGACACACCAGAAGAAATGCTCTCGATTCTTATCTAATAGAATTTCTTACTAGATACAGGCTTCCGACTAACGATGGTAATGCAATATTTACTAACCATACCAACAGTGTGGCCCATAAAAGAGCCGATACTTTTGTTGTCATATCTTCTAAGATAAAAACCAATGTCCCGGATCTCACTCCTAATTCGACGAATGAATTAAGCGGGAGTAAATAAGAGACTAAATAACCTACTGCAATAGACGAATAAAGTATAGAAAGCTCCAGATCTACACCCAAAAAACGGATTAATAAAACATATTGCGTTGAGAAAACCACATACCTCAACACACTGAGAATAAATATATTACCAAACACAATCCAATCAATTTTATCTCTACCCTGCCACAGTTGCCTTTTCCGGAGAAAAAAGATTACAACGGAGAATAACAATAAAAATGTTAATCCCGACAACAGCCATACCCTCCAACTCCATTGCTTAAGAATAAGTAATCCTATAATCCCTGCCATAATCGTAGTAATCTGTTGTGCTATACCAGGAATAGCACTGAGAACAAAACCCCGCCCAGGCCTATCAAAATCCCGTGATCTTCCATACCACTCACCTACACGTGATGGAGTAATTATACCATAAGGCAAGCTACTTATAACATAATACAGAGCCATAGAAAAACTAACTTTCCTCTCACCTGCTACTGCAATTCTCCATTTCTGAGCTTCTAAAGCAAGGTTTAACGGCATTAACAATAAGGCCAGAACACCCAGTATCCAATGTTCAACTCGTGGTAAAGCAGTGAGTTCTGCTGCCTGCTTGCGAAAAGTATATATTAAGTAGATTATAGTGCCTGATGCTACTAAAAAATTGATTACTGTTAAAAAACTTTTATTCTTAACAATCTTTCTAACCATGTATTAATTTTGTCTGTTCGTTTAAATAAAAAGTAATGAAGGCAATAGACGAAATTAAAACTTTATATCAAGACGGACAACTACTGCCCATATATGAAGAATTTTACACACTGCAAGGAGAGGGCTATAATGTCGGCAAAGCAGCTTATTTCATTCGTATAGCCGGGTGTAATATTGGTTGTCCATGGTGTGATAGCAAAGGGGCATGGCGGCCATGGCCCCGGCAATTAAAAAGCATTAAGCAAATTATAGATAGAGCTTCACAAACCCCTGCCAAAGCCCTGCTTGTTACAGGTGGCGAACCATTTAATTACAACTTAGAACCACTCACTTTACTGGCACAACACCATAACATACAAAAATTCGTAGATACTACCGGCACAGACTCTACAACAGGGCAATGGGATTGGATTTGTATTTCCCCTAAGCCATATCGCCAGGCTTTAGAAAAAAATCTTTTACTTGCCAATGAGCTTAAAGTGGTTATATACCAAGATACTGACTTCGAATTAGCAGAATATTATGCCCAGAGGGTAAGGCCTGACACACATCTTTTCCTCCAGCCAGAATGGAGTAGAAAAGAGATAATGTATCCCAAAATCGTTGATTATATACGCCTGCATCCTCACTGGCGCCTATCTGTCCAAGTCCATAAATATGTAGGGATACCATAATTTTTTTATTAAACAATTAAGATGATTATCTTTGTTCTGAAAATCCCAAAAACTCAATCATACAGATATGAAGGCAACAATAATTTCTCCAGAACAGACGCTCTTTGATGGTGAAATCCACCTTATTCAAGTACCTGGGACAAAAGGATCCTTCGAAGTCTTAGAAAATCACGCACCTATTATTTCCACACTTGATAAAGGACAAATCCGGATTGTTACCAAACAAGGCCAGGAGATGCATTTTGACATAGAAAGCGGGTTTATCGAAGTCAAAGACAATACAGTCAACGTGCTGATTATGTAAAGACATAGGTAATGAAACTGTCTGACAAAAAACTACTAGAAATATTTTTTCAAACTTATGAAGAATTACAAACAATAGTACAGCAGCCTATAGATCAAATCATTAATAACAAAATACAATACCGCGCCTTAGAACGTATTTTAGGAATTCTAGCTATTACTACAAAACGGCTAAAAAAATTACACCCTGACTGGAAAATCCCGCACTTTCCAATTATTCTTAAGCTCAAAAACCAAATTATTTGGGAGCTGGTCACTTTGCGCA
>JALWNS010000091.1:2457-7296 GCA_027083655.1 Bacteroidales bacterium
ATTATTAACACCGTTCTTCCTTCAATTAATCAATTTTTTTTAGACAAAAATTCCAATATCCAGAAAAATGAAAGCTAAAGTATTTCTCGTTCTTATCTTGTTTCCACTATCTATGGCCACAGCTCAAATTAAGTTTGACGACTATTTTACCGGCAAAACATTACGTATTGATTATATCCTCACAGTACGAGCGGACACAATACTAGCATCCCTAGAACAACTAAGAGAAGAAGGGCCATGGGCTGGAACAATTAAACATTTAATTGACCCTTTTAATTATGGTAACTACCGCATCGCAGTATACGATTCTGCAACAAACCATTTAATATACACTAATGGTTATTCGGCCTTGTCTAATGAATATCAATCCACACCTCTAGCAAAAGACCATTTTAAGACATTCTATGAATCTGTGAACATACCTTTTCCCAGGCAAACGATCAAATTCGTACTATATCAAAGGGACAAACACATGAATCTTTACCCTCTCATTGTGCGCTACATCAACCCTGACGATATTTTTATTTCCCGCGAAAAATACCACTACCAGTCTAAGGACCTGATGATCAATGGTCCCGTAAACCAGAAAGTAGATCTGGTTATTATAGGTGATGGCTATACAGAAGACGAGCAAAAGGACTTTGAAAAAGACGCACGCCATTTCATGGATGTTCTGTTTAGCTATGAGCCTTTTAAAGACATGAAAGATCACTTTAACATCCGCATAGTTTTCTCCCCATCCCAGGAGAGCGGCACCGACATCCCAGGACAGAATATCTGGCGCAACACTGTCCTCAACTCACACTTTTATACATTTGGGACAGAACGTTACCTTACTACCGAAGATTACAAAACAGTAAAAGATATAGCTTCCGTTGTTCCATACGATCAGATTATTGTCCTTGTCAATACTGCAAAATACGGTGGCGGTGGATTCTATAATTACCTGAACCTGACTGCTGCCAAAAATCCTCTTGCAGGCATGGTGTTTGTACACGAATTTGGCCATGCTTTCGCAGGTTTGGCAGATGAATACTGGACCTCAGATGTTGCTGTGGAGGACTTTTATGATCTTAAAAAAGAACCATGGGAGCCTAATATTACTACTCTAGTTAACTTTGATAGCAAATGGAAAGACATGGTTGCCGACACTATACCTATTCCTACTCCATCAACTCCTGAATATAAAAACGTGGTAGGTGTTTTCGAAGGAGGAGGATATGTTGCCCATGGCATATACCGGCCCATGCAAAACTGCCTGATGCGTTCCCTTTCATATCCTTTTTGCGATGTTTGCCAAAAATCAATAAAGGATATAATCAAATACTACAGTGAATAAAAAATTTTTTTCTTATTTTTACGTTAATGATAAAACTACGCAAACAGTAAAACCCAGAACAATGAAAAAGCTTCTTATAGTTATACTCTTTTTGGCTACTATTGCCATTGGCGCTTCATCATGCTTCTTGAGCAAAAGCAACCATGTCCTGCTTATTATAGCTCTTCTCAAACCATACAAACAGATAATACTCAGAATAATATAGCTAAATAGAATTTTTATTCTCTTGACTTAGGGACAAAATATGGTCTGTGTTTGACCATATTTTGTCCTTTTTTTATATTGTAATAAACAAAGCTAGAAGTATAACAACAAATGGTCAGAAAAACAGGAATACTAACTATTTTAGCATTTTTTCTATTTCTAACAGGCAGGGCACAACCACTGAATTTCCAGCGTTCTTTTCAAGACTTTTATTCATTAGGCGCACGCATTAATACAAACGGTTGGGGTATCAACTACCGCAAAGGTTTCTTTGTTAACAGGTACACACGGAGCTTTTATGAAATAGAATTTACATCAATCAAAGACCCCCGGTCAATCAAATTCTCTAATCCTTACTACATTACACCCGAAAATATTTTCTATGGTAAGGTTAATGATTTTTTTGATCTGCGGATAAGCTATGGCCGTCAAAATATTATTGCGGAAAAAAAAGATCCAGGAAGCCTTGAGATACGTATCATTAGTGAGATTGGGCCTACATTGGGATTTGCAAAGCCTGTATATTACAAAGTTGTTGATAAAACTGGTACATACACATTTGAAACAAAATTCACAGAAGATTTACTGCTGCAACAAATCCTAAATATGTCCCCATTCTATAAAGGCCTGGAAGAAATAAAGCCAAACATTGGTGCTTACGGCAAACTTGGCATAAGTTTTGAGCATGCTAAGACTGAACATAGCCTGAGTGCTTTGGAGGTCGGAGCTACAATTTCTGCTTATTTATTGCCTGTACAGCTTATTTATGGGGACATCCAGAATATTTTTGTTAACATTTATATTGACTATCGTTTAGGTAAGTTTTATCCCTCAAAACTCAGGCGCAAGCAAAAAAAACAAAACGAACTTAAATAACAAAGATTATGCTTTTAGTTATTTCACCTGCAAAGAAGCTTGACACTGAGTCTAAACCTATTACAAAGAAATACACACAGCCCGAGCTATTGGAACATTCTAAAATTCTCGTCGATATCCTCAAGAAAAAAAATATAGAAGATCTTATAAAACTATTGAACATTAGCTATGGGCTTGCAGAGTTAAACTTAGAACGATATCAAAATTGGAATCCACCTTTCTCTTTAGATAATGCCAAGCAAGCTATTCTCATCTTTAATGGTGATGTATACGAGGGACTTGATGTTAAGACATTTAGAGAAGATGACTTTGATTTTGCACAAGATCATCTTAGAATTCTCTCAGGTCTTTATGGCGTGCTCCGTCCTCTCGACCTTATCCAACCTTATAGATTGCCTATGGGTACCAAGCTTGTCAACCCACGTGGCAAAAACCTGTATCTTTTTTGGGGTGATATTATAACCGAAGCTCTTAATGAAGCATTAAAAAAAGCAGGTACTAATATCCTGGTTAACCTGGCTTCTAATGAATATTTCAAGGCAGTACATCCTGATAAGCTAAATGCCCGCATCATTACACCTGTCTTCAAAGAAAACAAAAACGGGAAACAAAGGGTGGTTAGTTTTTATGCAAAAAAAGCACGTGGCCTTATGAGCCGTTTTGTTATCAAAAACCGTATTACTTCTCCTGAAGAGTTGAAAAACTTTAATATGGAAGGTTACAAGTTCGATCCTTCCCAATCAACACAAGATAAACTGGTATTTGTTAGATAAAGTAATATTTAGTAAATTTGAGCAAGACAAGAAAGCCAGAATATCTATGGAAAAAATATACATACCTGAAGGCGAATCCACTCCTGGTTTTATGCTCAAGCCTGAGGAAGGTGAAATCATTTTTTGGGGTCAGGCCTGCCCTGAAGATGCTTACGACTTCTATGAGCCTATTATTGAAAAATTAAGGGAATATTTCGCTACTTCTCCGAAGAAATTAAGCTTCATTTTTAATATCTCATATTACAACACTGCTTCTTCAAAAATAATTGTTTCTATCCTGCAAATGTTAGAAGACTTGCTTCGCAATGGCTCAGATGTCAAAGTTATTTGGTATTATGACCCTTATGATGAAGACATGATGATAGCAGGAGAAGATTTCAGCGAAATTGTTGATGTGCCTTTCGAATTGAAGCCAATACAAAATGAATAAGCTATCCTTTGAAAAAATTATTAGGGACATAGCATTCATCTTCGCCATCAGTATTGCACTTACAGGATTGTTTCGTTTTTTCTTTGATTTCAACGTACGTGACCAACAGGTTATATTGCGAAAAGCCGACTTGCACAGGTTTGACCGCTGTGCTATTATTTCCCCTGACCATAAAAAAATTTCTGGTTTAATACTCGCCGGACTGCCGGGGGATACTATTTATATTACTAACTCCGAACCCTTTGTCAATTCCCAGAATATCTCAGACATGTTTTTCTCTCTTTTCATGATCGACCTGTCCAGTGAAAAAAAAATAACACTTGACCAATTTCCCGTAGCTTTTACATATATGACATTCGAAGATTACCACAGCCTGGAGAACCAGCTTTTCATCCAACCCGTTAGTCTGCCTGCATATACATTTGACTCTATAACTTATCCCCACAACCCCCATGTGCCATGGAACAAAGACAATTTCGGAAAATTCATTATACCGTACAAAGGGTTAAAACTCAAGCTTAACGATTACACGTTCATGCTTTATGCCCCTCTGATTAAAGAATTTGAACACACTACCATACACAAAAAAGGTAAGCAGTTCTTTATCAACGGCAGGCCTATTGCTTATTATACTTTCAAAAAAAATTATTATTTCTTTCTAAATAAAAATCTTTATTACCCCATTGATAGCCGTACATGGGGACCTTTACCCCGTTCCCATGTCATAGGGAAAATTATACAGATGCCTACCTGGACCCGCCTTATTATCACAAAGATTGACTTTGCTAACAATTTTTTCGCTAACTATATATCTCAATTGGACTTAGGCAAAATCTTACCACAAAGACAAAGTACTCTATTTCAACATTAACTTATTCACCTGTACGGTACACAATAGCGGTGCTTTATAACTAATTTATAATCTCTTCCGAACATAAAGCCTGCATACAAAAAACCCACGGCTGCCCTTCGGGCAGCCGTGGGTAAAAAACATCAACAATGCTCAAATATTATGAGCGTGGATAACGTATTGCTGCCTGCGCTGCTGCAAGACGTGCTATTGGCACGCGGAATGGTGAGCAGCTTACATAATTCAGACCAATGATGTGGCAGAACTCTACTGAGCTTGGCTCGCCACCGTGCTCACCGCAGATACCAAGCTTGATATTTGGATTAACGCTACGGCCCTTCTCTACAGCCATCTTGACGAGCTGGCC
>JALWNS010000092.1 GCA_027083655.1 Bacteroidales bacterium
ACCTACAGGACTGCTACTAAAAGAGACAGGCTCTTTATTAAGTTTAACGTAAAAAAAATCCCCATAGCACAACAGTGTGCCACGGGGACAAAAACTAAAGATTGTTGTTTTAGAAAAGCCAGTTAAGACCAATGTACATTCCGGAGCTTCCATCCTGGCTATTTAGTGCTTTACCGTAATCAACAGCAACAATGAAGTTTTCGTTTAGGCCAAAACGGATACCACCGCCATAGCCAATATGTGGTTTCTTAATTGTCTGAGCGTCAAAATTGAAAAACATATCCTGTGTGTAGCCAGAGGAAGGAGCTACATTAAAGTTTAGATTATACTCATGTCTTTTTAGCACTACCCCGGCATCGGTGAATGCACTCAATGCTACATAAAAGTCTTGTCCCATAAGCTTAGTATTAACCACACGCCAACGCAATTCTGCATTCCCAAATGCAATACCATCTGCTATAAGACGGTCCCTCATAATACCACGTATTGTTTTAGATCCACCAAAACCGTCTTGTATATTATCTTTTGTATTGAAATAAAATGGAAGCATATAAAATGGAGCCCTACCTGCAAGTATATAATTCACAGAGCCACGGTAAGCAAATATTAACTTCTTAGGCAAAATCGTTAAATACTGGCGGTGTGTGAGTACGAGTTCGAGATAACGATACTTCTTTGGATGGGCAAAGTCAAATCCAGAAACAAAAAATACTTCCTCCCACAAGCCTTTGTTGGGCATTGGCTCATTATCCCGAGTATCATAAATTAAACCCAACTTCATAATTCCCATATTACCTCCTTTAGCTTCATCAGCTTCTATAACACCCCACTGCTGGTATAGTTCATATAATCCTGGTACACTATCTACAGAAGGAAGCATGTCTGCAGGATCCTTTCCTTTATTGAGTTTATCTATGTTAACAGAATTGATTTTTATACCAAGATAACCAACACCAGCATAAAGCCTTATAGTGTTTCCTTGCAAAGGGATCTGGAAATTAGGCATAAACCGGAATGTACGCCTATCCATACGATAAAACATACGTGTCTTGTAATCTGGGTCATCTGTTGTCATCCACTCAGGATGAAAAACAGATTCATAACCATTAAAACCATAGAAGTCAAGTGCTTGCTCAATATAATAACCCAAATCTAATAACAAACGAATATTGGTTCCTAGAAAAGCTTTGTCATCATAATTAATTCTGTAAATACCACTTCCTTTTGTTGTATTAGAGCCTTCGATATAAATAGACCGTAAATAATCAGGATACAATGATCCATCCCCCCAATCAAAAACATAGCCGATCAGCCCATAACGAAAACCAACATCTGTGTTGTATGAAAGAGCCGGTAAAGCTCCACCAAATTTCCAACCTGTGGGAACAGAACTTTCTTTTTTGGCAGTATCTGTTTGTCCCAACAAAGAAAAACTTATAACAAACGCAAACAAGAAAGACAATACCTTCTTCATGTTTCTAATTTTTTTAATTCATGCCCAAAGTTATTCAAAATTATTTTTTATTAAAAATTTTATAAAATACATCACTAAGTCAAATTT
>JALWNS010000093.1 GCA_027083655.1 Bacteroidales bacterium
GAATAAAGCACTGGACTTCTACAAAAACAAACAATATGACAAAACAATAGAATATTCAAAAAAACACCTGGAACGCAGCAGCTCAAAACCTGGTCTTTTTTACCTGATGGGACTGGGTAATTTCTACCTGGCACAACAGATGACCAGACCCGCCGACAAAATGGTTAGGATAAAACGTGCTGTAAATTACATTTACCAGGGACAACGACTTGACCAAGACTCTACATACTATAACCTACTGGCAACAGACCTGGCTATATTCCACGATAGCCTTTATGCTTATATGAAAGAATACAAAGAAAAAGAAGATACACGTAACACACGTTTCTTTGCCCAATCAATTGCATCACTATATCATGATACAACAGATATTTACCGCGAACTGTTCGAACCCCAACCACAACAAAAACCACAACCTACACTTAGAGAAAAACAACAGGCTCTGGTGGCATCATACAAAGGACCTGTAAATATGACAGATGCCCTGGGCAGACGGCAGGGACTGTGGATAAAAAGATACCCGGATAGCACTATCAAATACATGATCTACTTCAAAGATGGCCATCCTGCTGGTATCTTCAAACGCTTTTACCCTAATGGCCAACTTCAAGTCGATATGAACTACGAAATTACTGGCCACCGTGCCGCTGCTATTTTCTACGATCAGGACGGACACCGTATCGCAATGGGTTATTACTATGACCGCAAACGCGACAGTCTATGGCAATTCTTCGTTGACGATAGTATTGTTATCCGCGAAATATATTACAAAAAAGGGTTAAAAAACGGTCCTGAGCGTATCTACTCATACTATTATTATCCCAACTTGTTGCGCGAACGGTACTGGAAGAATGATACCCTCGATAGCGTTGCAGTTGATTATTATTTTGATGGTACGCCCAAATCTTTCTATTACTACAAGCATGGTATACTGGACGGGCCATATACGCTATTGGATTACACAGGTAAGGTCAAAATCAAAGGCCAATATGTCAATGGCTACATGGAAGGGAAATGGTTGTTCTACAACCCTAATGGTACTGTCGACACTGTGGAATACCACCTGGGAGAGCCAACTAACCCGGCCATGACCGAAGCAGAAAGTAAGATACTGAAAGCTATGCAAGAATCAAAAAGCAGATATCCCGAGCCTGCCGAAATGTTCAAAAAGCAATATGGTCTAGAGGATTGGTAATGCTAATATAATCAACCTACGCACCTCTCAAGCGTAATGAAAGTGGCTTGCAAAGTCAAGAGTTTAGTTTACTCTTGTATAAAGATATAAAAACCGTTGCAGAAGACTAGTGTTGCTACAGGCCATACCTGGCGGGGGTGCCTGCCGCACCCCGCCAGGATAAGCAAACCGCTTGTCCATTATGAGGACTGGCATTATAAAATATCAAGCAAACTATTATTCTGTTAACTGCATAAGCTCCTGGCAAAAGCAAATCTGCGACAGACAAAATACGAGAGGGGTGGCCAAGGCCACCCCTCTCGTATAAAATGTCCCAAACACAGTCAAAAGTCTAAACCAGCTTGATTTCTTTTATCTGCTTTATT
>JALWNS010000094.1:0-696 GCA_027083655.1 Bacteroidales bacterium
CACATAAGACGCACAAAAGCACTTTTGCACCTTGTCTCGGCAGAAGAGGAAGATCCTTGCGCTGCTTACAAAATGATTCGCAAAGAGCTAGGCGCTTATGATAAGTCCTTGCTTGAGAAAAAAGAATTAGTGATTTTAAGCAAGGTTGATCTTTTAAGTAGCAAAGAGGTAAACGAGAAGATTGCAAAACTAGAAGAATGTACAAAAACTAAAGTTTTACCCTTGTCTTTAAATGACCCTAAGCTAGTAGATAAACTTAAAAGAAAAATTAAAAAATTATTTAATTAAAAATACGCAAATTCAATATGCTATAATTTTAGCATGTTATCAGATGAAAAAGTAAAAGAGCTGCAAGAAAAAGCTTTGCAGCTAAGGATTGATGTATTAGAGATGCTTGTAGAAGCGGGCTCGGGCCACACAGCAGGCTCGCTGGGTATGGCAGATGTTTTTGCCTTGCTTTATTTTCACCGCCTAAGGTATGACCCTAAAAATCCTTTTTGGGAAGACAGGGACATTCTGGTTTTGTCAAATGGCCATATAGCGCCAGTATTGTATGCCGCTATGGCGCGTGCTGGATTCTTCCCAGTATCAGAGCTTAAAACTCTTAGAAAGTTTGGCTCAAGACTTCAAGGGCATCCGCACAGAGAGTTTTTGCCGGGAGTAGAGACTAGCTCAGGTCCATTAGGGCAAGGCCTT
>JALWNS010000094.1:706-1555 GCA_027083655.1 Bacteroidales bacterium
GCAGTGCTTGACTGAGGGAAAGAAAGGCCTCACAACCTGATAGCTATAATTGATAGGAATGATATTCAAATAGACGGCTATACCCATGAAGTTATGCCGCTTGAGCCGCTTGAGGATAAGTTTGAAAGCTTTAATTGGCATGTGCAAACCGTAAATGGGCACGACTTTAGAAGCTTAGACGCCGCCATTCTTGAGGCGCAAACAGTAAATGACAGACCATCGGTAATAATAGCTCTTACAATACCAGGCAAAGGTGTGCAAAAATTTGAAAGAAATCCGTTTTGGCATGGAAGACCGCCAAGCAATGAAGACTTAAACGCTGCAATAGATGAGCTAAAAAAACATTTTAACGAAGAAAAAATATAGCCTATGTTAAATGCTAAATTACATTTAGATGAATCAATATTTTCAGAAAGCCCTAAAAAAGGTGCTTTAAGAGACGGATTTGGAAAGGGGCTTCTTGAAGCAGGCAAGCAAGATGAAAGTGTAGTTGCCGCTTGCGCTGACCTTACGGGTTCTACCAGAATGGACCTTTTTAAAAATGAGTTTCCTGAAAGATTTTTTGAAGTAGGTATAACAGAGCAGCATATGGCGGCTTTTGCATCTGGCTTGGCCGCCATGGGGAAGCTTCCATTTATAAGCTCCTATGCTATGTTCTCTCCTGGTAGAAACTGGGAGCAAATACGAACAACTATTTGCTACAACGATCAGCCGGTTATTGTGGTTGGCTCTCACGCAGGAGTTTCCGTAGGGCCTGATGGAGGAACTCACCAAGCTATAGAAGACATAGCCCTTATGCGTGTTTTGCCTAGAATGACGGTTCTTGCTCCTGCTGATGAGATACAAGCG
>JALWNS010000095.1 GCA_027083655.1 Bacteroidales bacterium
TTGAGCTCGTTATGGAATTCGAAAAGGAATTCAACATTGCAATTCCAGACGACATCGCTGAAAAAATCAGCACTGTTGGAGAAGCTATCAAGTATATTGAAGAAAATGTTAAACAATAAGTTTATATGGAACTTAGAAGAGTAGTTGTCACCGGTATAGGGGCAATTACACCTTTGGGGAAGACCGTCCCAGAATACTGGGACGGTCTTCGTCATGGTGTATCTGGTGCTGACAGCATCACACGTTTTGACCCTGCACAACACAAAACAAAGTTTGCTTGTGAAGTAAAAAACTTTAATCCTCTTGACTATTTTGACCGTAAAGAAGCACGCAAATTAGACCTTTACTCCCAGTTTGCACTCATTGCTACAGACGAAGCCTGGAAAGACAGTGGATTAGAAAACTATGAATTTGACCCTGAGCGCGTTGGTGTTATTTATGGTACAGGTACAGGAGGTATTAATACTCTTAATGAAGAGCTCAAATCATTTTACGAGCAGCCAGAGCCCCGCACTCCCCGATTTTCGCCACACTTTATACCTAAGTTTATCTTAAATATAGCAGCAGGACATATATCCATTAAGTATAACCTGCAAGGACCTAATTTTACGACAGTATCTGCTTGTGCTTCGTCTAGCCATGCTATAATAGATGCATACAATTACATACGCCTTGGATGGGCGGATGTCATAGTCACAGGTGGTTCTGAGGCTCCAATTAACGAACCATCAGTAGCAGGATTTAACGCCATCAGAGCCATTTCCACAAGAAATGATGATCCAAAGACTGCATCCCGTCCTTTTGACGCAGACCGCGATGGTTTTGTAATGGCAGAAGGTGCCGCTACTTTGATCCTTGAAGAATACGAACATGCTGTCAAACGTGGTGCTAAGATATACGCCGAATTAGTAGGTGTGGGTGCTACTGGCGATGCTTACCATATTACAGCTCCCCATCCCGAAGGACGTGGAGCAGCTAAGGTTATGGAACTTGCACTCAAAGATGCCGGTCTCAAACCTGAAGATGTAGACTATATCAATGTGCACGGCACCTCTACAAAGCTTGGTGATATTGCCGAGCTTCTGGCTATCAAAAAGGTTTGGGGAGACAAAATCTACGATCTTAGCATAAGCTCTACAAAGTCCATGACAGGACACCTCCTCGGGGCGGCAGGAGCAGCAGAGGCTGTAGCATCAATACTTGCTTTGGTTAATAACACAATACCTCCGACAATTAACCTGTTTAACCTGGACCCTGATATAGACCCACGACTAGATCTTACACCAAACAAAGCCAAAGAGAAAGAGTTAAATGTTGTTTTGAGTAATACCTTTGGTTTTGGCGGACACAATGCAACATTGATTTTCAAAAAGATCAACTAAGACAACGGCAGGCAGTGATAAAGCGATTAATTGGACTGTGGAAATACATAAATGAAAAAGAAGAAAAAAACTTTCGCAGGGATCTGAAGAATATTATTGGGACGTATCCGGTAAATTTAAAATATTACAAAATTGCTTTTATTCATAAATCTGCCAGCTATATTGATCACGAAGGAAAAGTCGTCAACAACGAGCGCCTCGAATTCCTGGGAGATGCAATCCTCGGTGCCGTTGTTGGCGACTATCTTTTTCAACACTTCCCCGAAGCTAGTGAAGGCTTCCTGACACAGGCCAGATCAAAACTTGTCAACAGAAAAATTTTATCATCTCTGGCATATAAAATCGGCATTAACCAATTCATTATCACACATATAAAAAAATTCAAAGTCAACAAACACATTCCTGGTAATGCCCTGGAAGCATTCATAGGTGCAGTATATCTTGACCTGGGATATAACATAACAAAGCAATTCATTATTACCCGCCTGTTCTACAAGAATGTAGATATCCTGCAAGTCATCAAATCAGAAAACAACTACAAGAGCCGGATTTTAGAATGGGCTCAGCATTCAAATGTTGATGTTACCTTCAATACCGAACAAATAGATAATCATGTCCCTGCCCGCTTCAAATCTGAAATTTTCCTCAACGATCAGCTTTTCGGACAGGGCACAGGTGGGTCAAAAAAGGAAGCCGAGCAGGAAGCTGCGCGCCAGGCCTTTAACAAAATAGATAATGGTCACTTGCCTGCGCAAAAAAGCTACAATCCATCTGCCAATCACTCTACTTCCAACTGACGGAGATACATTTGTATTGTATTTTCAAAGCCATAATAAATAGAATCAGATATTAAGGCGTGTCCAATAGACACTTCTTTGAGATACGGGATTTTACGGGCAAAAAAATTCAAATTTTGCAGGTTTAAGTCGTGACCTGCATTAAGTTCCAACCCTAATGAACGGGCATACTCAGCCGCCTCAACATAAGGACGGACTGCCCGCTCCGGATCTTGTGGGTAAAAACGCGCATAGGGCTCAGTATACAACTCTACACGCACTGTACCAGTGTCTACTGCGTGTTTGATCATTTCCTTGTCAGGATTAACGAAGATTGATGGCCTAATTCCTGCCTTTTTTAATGTCTCCACTATCTCACGCAAAAAATATTTATGCTTCTTAGTATCCCAGCCAGTGTTTGAGGTTAGGGCGTCAGGCGGGTCTGGCACCAGGGTCACCTGGTGGGGCCTGACCTCCAACACCAGTTGCATAAAACGGTCTATGGGATAGCCTTCAACATTAAACTCTGTCTTGATATGCGGGCGTATTGCCCTGACATCCGAATAACGAATATGCCTTTCATCCGGACGTGGATGAACGGTAACACCCTGAGCACCAAACCTCTCGGCATTAATCGCGGCTTCTAATACATTTGGTATATCACCGCCCCTGGCATTACGTAATGTCGCTATCTTATTAATATTAACACTGAGACGAATCATTTCTAAAAAACTTTTTTTGCCAAAATTATAAGATTGTATACAAAAACAACAATGATTAACAACACAATAAGATATTATCCAAGACAAAAAAGGCTGAAAGCCTTGTAGCTTTCAGCCTTGTTATTAGATAGTTAACTACTTTTTACTCAAGAAGCAAATCTTCCTCGCTCTTTTTCTTCTCTTTTTCTTTATCCCGGTTCATTGGATAAGTAATACGGAAGTATGGAGTGATATAGTTGGTCTGTTTAAACCAGTCCTGTGCTGTGCCTCCTCCTGCAAGCTTAGCAACATTAGCAAATGTCCAACGGTAATCAAACCCAACGTGAAGTTGCAATTTAACTACTGGTAGCTCATAAAGCATATAGCCAATACGTGTGGAGAACAAAGCAGTCTCATTAAGCTTCAAAAGATCTGATACACTCGTTACTGCAGCATTATATGCAGTTGTACTCAGAGTTAACTTCTTTGACAAACGGGACATGTCCAGGTTGAGGGCAACAGTTGCAGGATGCTGGTCATTAATAACCAAAGAATCAAGTGTTATACTTCCTGTAAAGAAAATCTTATCCAGGACAGAAGCAGAGAGCCGGGCATAAGTACCTTTTGAAGCACGACTACTAGTGAGCTTGAGAATTGCGGCATCTTTGTCCATCATATATGCAAAATCAAACAGACGTGCAACATAATAATCAGTATGCCAAAATCTCTCTGCTCTAGCATCAATTCTCAAAAGATTACCCAAGAAGCGGAATTTAAAGTCCGATCCAATAGAATAACCATAACCACCATTTGAATTGAGGTAATTTCTCTGGAAAGCATCACCATAAGCAGTCAGATATGCAGTCAAAGAATCAGAACGCACTGGACGGAAGTACGCTGCCTGCGCATATACATCCCACCATAGCCAGTTCCAACGGAAAATATAAAAGCCCATGTCAACACTGAATGCATTAATACCACTACCATCGAGGAAGTAATTATTGCGGTATTCTAATACATTACCCAAACTGTCCTCCGTACGTGCCAGCACTGTCTGGTCATGGTCTGTCACGAACGAAGCACCAATCTCAAAGGTCTTGATGATTGGAATACCAGTAGCACCAAATGGCTTGAAATATGGACGTATACCCATCAAATTGATACTAACAGGGGTGATGTCGCTATAGAGGAACTCCAGACCAAACTTTTTCTTAACAACAACATCAAACTCAACGCCTAATTTGCGCTTTTCGTAAGAAATAGAGTTGTTGTAATCACTAATTAAAATACCAAAACCAAGGCGTGAATCCCGTAACTCTCCTATGCGGAAATAAACATTATCCCTTTTTTTGCGTCCCCAACGGACATAGCTAACCATTCTCAGCAGACCTATTCCATCCTGGTATTCATCAAGACGCAGACCCTGGCCATTAAGACCATAAACCAGGGGAATATCCAGGCCTACCCCCAACTTACCAAACGACAAGTCTGGTTTAAAACGGAAAGTAAAATAAGGATCACCACCTATAGCGGTATAACCGAACATTCCGCCTATACCTGTTTCAGTAAGATCTGGTATATCAATATCATAATCTTCATCTTCTGATTTTACTTCCTGTGCAAAGATGCTCGCCGAAAAAGCGAAAGTGAGCATCAGTACTAACAAAAATTTTAATTTGCCTTTCATAGTATTATGTTTTTGGGTTTAAAATTAAGGATTACACACTGTCTTCATCTGTAAAATCCATGTCAGGATTGTCTTCATCATTACCTGTCATGTCATCAAAAAAATCATTATTAATATCAGAAGGTGCTCTAAAAAAGCCATCATCCAACACTGCATCCTCTTCTTCTAAAAATTCACTATTCATCTTTGAGCCTAAAGTTGTGACCTGTAAATCATCTATATCCTGTAAAACATTATCCTCAACTTCCTCAAACTTAGCATATTCTTTAATAAATCTCAACTTAATATCTGCCAGTGGACCATTACGGTGCTTTGCTATAATAATCTCTGCCATCCCTTCCAATGTATTTCCCTCTGCATCTTCTTTAATACCATAATACTCCGGTCTGTGCAAGAAAATAACCATATCAGCATCCTGCTCAATAGCTCCTGACTCTCGAAGATCTGCTAATTGAGGACGCTTTGACCCTCCACGCATCTCTACCGAACGATTAAGCTGGGAGAGGGCTATCACCGGAATGCTTAACTCCTTGGCAATAGCTTTGAGACCGCGCGAAATCTGGCTCACAACCTGCTCACGGTTCATCCGCCCTTCTGAAGGTAAGGTCATCAACTGTAAATAGTCTATAATTACAAGAGATATATCGTATTTGCTCTTTAACCTTCGAGCTTTTGCCCGTAACTCAAAAAGTGAAAGCTGGGGTGTATCATCTATCAATAAAGGAGCAGTCATAAATTCATTATTAATACTCTGCTCAAACTTTAGCCATTCATCTTTCTCCAACTGTCCAGTACGAAGCTTATTCATAGGTATCTCTGATTGTATGGACATCATACGCAAGGCTATCTGCTCGGCCGGCATCTCCAGCGTAAAAAATGCAACAGGTTTGCGGTATTCTACTGCCAAATTCTTGGCTATGTTTACAACAAAAGCTGTTTTACCCATTGACGGACGGGCTGCCACTATTATTAAATCCGATTTCTGCCAACCTCCTGTCACCCTGTCAACACTCGGATAACCAGATGGAACTCCTGTCAAATGACTCTCACTCTGGGCTATTGTCTCAATCTCTTTGACAACAGAATCCACAACCTGGCTAAACTCCTGTGCATCAGTAGAGATAGTGCCGTATGTCAGATCAAAAATCTTTCTTTCTGAATAATCCAATAGCTCATCTACATCATAAGATGGATCAAAAGCCTTGGTCTGAATATCAGCTGTTAGCTTTATCAGCTCCCTTTGTATGTACTTTTGCACCAGAATCTTGATATGATAATCAAGATGTGCAGGAGAACCTATGGATGTAGACAAAGAAATTAAATATGGCAGTCCTCCCACCTCTTCTAATTCTCCTTGCCTTTCCAGCTCCTCTTTGACCGTAAAAACATCTACCTTTTTCTGGTCGCGTACGAGCCTGTCTATGGCAGAATAAATCTTTTTGTGTATCTCATTGTAAAACACATCAGGTTTGAGCAAATGATGATTATCTTCGGCAAAATTCTCAAATGCCATCAATGTTCCCAAAACTGCCCGTTCTATATCCTCGGCATGTGGTGGCACATGCCCCATTGTCTCTAGAAAATTATTTAATGTTTGTTTCTTGCCTTGTGCCATGATATTTTTTTTACATTTCTACCTCTCTATATACGCCAAAACTTGTGAATTTTTCAACTCTATTTTTTAGCAATTTTTCAACAGGTAGCTGTTTAAGATCTGCCAGGTCTTTCAATATAGTTTGCTTAACCCTGTCGAATATCTCTTGTGGATTATTGTGTGCTCCCCCCAGTGGTTCCTTAATTATTCCATCAATCAGGCCAAAACGGTGCATATCTTCTGCAGTAAGTTTTAGTGCTTCTGCTGCCTCCTTTTTATAATCCCAACTACGCCACAAAATAGAAGAACAAGACTCTGGTGAAATTACAGAATACCATGTGTATTCAAGCATATAAACCCTATCGCCAACACCAATACCTATAGCACCACCAGATGCCCCTTCGCCAATGATTATAACTATTATTGGCACTTTTATACGGAACATCTCATAAAGATTGCGTGCAATGGCTTCGGCCTGTCCACGTTCCTCTGCTTCTATACCGGGGAATGCACCAGGAGTATCAATCAAAGATACTATTGGCCTATCAAATTTCTCTGCTAACTTCATCAACCTCAAAGCCTTTCGATACCCCTCAGGATTAGCCATACCAAAATTACGATACTGGCGCATCTTGGTATTCTCTCCCTTCTGATGGCCTATAAACATGACTGTCTGGCCTTCTATCATACCAAAACCACCCACTATAGCATGATCATCACGGTAAAGACGATCTCCATGAAGCTCAATAAAATTACCACCCGTCATAGCATTTATATAGCTCAGGGTGTACGGCCGTTGTGGATGCCGTGAAATCTGTACCTTTTGCCACGCTGTCAGGTTTGAATAAATCTCCTTTTTCTTGGCATCAATTTTTCTCTCTAGCTCCTGGATAGTAGGTGTAACATCAACCTGGGTTTTGCTACCTATTTCCCTAACTTTCTCCAACTGTTCATATAGCTCTTGTAATGGCTCTTCAAAATCTAATAACTGCATTTTATTGATTTTACGGTTTGAAGCAAAATTAAAATTTTTTTAAGTCAAAACTAAACCTTAAATTTATCTTTAAATTTAATCGGAAAATTATTAAAAATTATAAAAATGAAGAAA
>JALWNS010000096.1 GCA_027083655.1 Bacteroidales bacterium
CTCCTGTGCATACTGCTTGATAAATTTATAAGGTTCGTCTGGGTTTTCAAAGGCAAATTCCACACTTTTTTTAAGTACCTGTTGTACTAGTCTTTGTGTATTGTCATTTATGCGGCGGTTAATTATTATGCCACCAAGAGGGACTGGCAACCCTGTGGTTTGCTCCCAGTATTCACCAAGATCAATTATTTTTTTTAGCCCTTTTTTCTGGTATGTGAAACGTGTCTCATGTATTATCAGACCAGCGTCAACATTTCCATCTAAAATAGCCTGCTCTATATCCGAGAAAAGATATTCTTCCAGATCTGGTAGGTGTGTGAAGGCCAAATGGAGTAGCAGATTTGCAGTGGTATGCTCGCCAGGGATAGCTATTTTCCCCAGCTGAGGAACCTGGGCGGGTGTATATGGTTTATTACTAATAAGTAAAGGTCCGTTATTGCGTCCCAGGGCACTGCCACTATCCAGAATCTTATATTTGTCGGCAATGTAGGCATAAGCATGGAAACTAATTTTTGTTATATCAATTTCCCCTTTCATAGCCATGCGGTTAAGTTCTTCTACATCGGCCATAATGTATTCAAATTCAAGTCCCTGTGTGTCTATTTTGTGATGAAGCATAGCGTCGAAAATAAAGGTATCATTTGGACATGTAGATAGTCCGACAGTCAATTTCATGATTTAAAATTTTTTAAGTTTACCGAAAAAAATTATTTTTGGCATTGAAAGTTAGCAAGAATAAACCATTTAAAAAATATGCGTATGCTAAAAGGTCATCCCAAAGGGTTGTATGTTGCGTTCTTTGCCAACATGGGCGAGCGTTTTGGTTTCTACACCATGATGGCAATTCTGGTGCTTTTCTTACAAGCTAAGTATGGTCTTTCTGCCGAAAAAGCAGGTGCTATTTACAGTACATTTTATTTTGCTATTTATGGTCTTGCCCTCCTTGGGGGTATAATTGCCGATGCCACTAAACGTCTGATGACTACCATTACCATTGGCCTTGTTGTAATGTTCCTGGGTTATGTTTTGATGGCAACTCCGGGTTTTGGCCTGGGTGTCACGTTGGTTGCCCTTGGTATCATAGCTTTTGGTAATGGTCTGTTCAAAGGGAACCTTCAGGCGCTAGTTGGTAATCTTTATGAATATAAAGAATACTCTGCGCTTCGTGACCGTGCCTTCATGATTTTCTACATGGGTATTAATATTGGTGCTTTTTTTGCTCCCAGTGCTGCTACAGGTGTAAGAAATTGGTGGTTGAAGATACATGGCTTTGGATATAATGCCAACTTACCACAGATGAGCCATGCATACCTTAATGGTACGTTGCCCGCAGAGAGATTGGATGAATTCAGACAGCTAGCAGAGCAGGTTAGTGGGCATGCCGTAGCAGATCTGGCTGCTTTTGCACAACAATATATTGATGTTTTCTCACGTGGTTATCACATGGCTTTTGCTGTAGCAGCCGTGTCAATGGTAATATCTTTGCTTATCTATATCATATTTAACAAATACCTCAAGCCGGGTGATCTGTTGCGTAAGAAGTCTGACGAGGTTCCTGAGACAATGAAGGAGATTTCTCCAGAAGAGACTCGTGAGAGACTCGTAGCCCTGGGATTGGTATTCCTGGTTGTTATATTCTTCTGGATGGCTTTCCACCAGAATGGATTGACATTGACGCTGTTTGCACGTGATTATATAGTGGAACATGTATCTAAGTGGTCATATATTTTCTTTGATCTGCGAAGCTTCCTGCTGGTAATTCTGGCAATAATATCGCTAATTTACGTGTTACGCAAACAGACCAAGCCAATGTGGAAAGGTATTTGGGCTGCTATTTTCCTTATTTCCCTCGCAGCAGTCTACTGGATTGTTAACCATCTGTACCAGAACGAGATGCCTATTGAGCCAGAGAAATTCCAGCACTTTAATCCGATCTTTATCGTATTCCTCACACCTGTAATAGTATGGTTCTTTGGTAAATTAAACGAAAAAGGTAAAGAGCCATCTACTCCTCGCAAGATAGCTATTGGTATGTTCCTGGCATCATTGGCATATATTGTGTTGATTATTCCTTCGATGCACTTGCCAGCTCCTAAGGAAATTGGCGATGCAGGATCACCAGAACGTGTATCTGAATACTGGCTCATATCTACATATCTTATCCTCACTATAGCAGAGCTGTTCCTTAGCCCAATGGGTATTTCATTTGTATCCAAGGTTGCTCCACCTAAGCTCAAAGGTTCTATGCAGGGAGCATGGCTTGGTGCTACTGCCCTGGGTAACCTGTTGCTCCAGGTTGGTAGCTTCTTCTGGACACGTCTGGAGCTATGGCAGGTCTGGGCAATATTCGTAGGCGTTACATCACTGTCAGGATTGTTTATGGTATCGATACTAAAAAAATTGGAGAGAATAACAGGCAATAGTAAATAATCGGGCCTGGTTTATGATGACAAAAGGCGTCGCTTTTGGCGACGCCTTTTGTCGTATATTGGGCTGTTGGTTAACTGCTTACACTGTCGATCGTGGATAAGAGCAGCTTTTCTATGGCTTTGTAGTTAAGTTTGTTACTGTGACGAATTCTGATAATTTCTATCCCGGCATTACGCAATGCATTCTCAACGAAGATGTCTCTTTGGCGCCGGTCAGGGCGGTCGTGTGTCCGGCCATCGTACTCTATAGCCACCAGAGGCTCTAAATATGGTAGACTAAAAAGTACGAAGTCCACGGTTTTGCGATTAATTTTGTTTTGATATTTCCAGAAATCTCTCCTGTTTACGTTTGGTACCAGAATATTGCTAAGGACAACCTGTGGTATAACAACTACATCATCTGGTAAAACCACCTGCAACCATTCATAAAAACGCCTTTCCGGGACCGAAAGCAAGTACTTGCGTTTACGGTATGGATAAACCTGTCTGTTTAATTTTTTGAATAACCTTGTGATAAGAATGATAAAAGCAATGAACGTTAGAATACTGATTAGACGACTAGCATCCATTATTTTTTATTTTATCTGGCTTATCTTGTTTATTATTTTGAGGTTAGGGCTATCTGGGAGCTCGGCTTCTTCTGCTAAGTCAACTATAACTATTTTGTGATTGGAAGCTATAAGTCTCTTGTAGAAACTATTGTGAAGAGGATTATAAACAGTCAGGAAAGAGTCGTGGACAAATTTTTTTGATGAAACAAGCTCTGAAACATCTTGTGTAGGTCCTATAAAGGTAATTTTGTTTTGAAGCTTGTTGAGAATAAAAGAAAAATAGATCAGAATCGGCATAGTATGGCTACCTGGTGGAACCATAGCAATATAATGGTTTTTGTAATATGTCACAGGAGAGAATTTTAGGTTCTGCCACAAAAAACGTGATAATTGGTTAAAGGCAAAGTCGTAATGCAGGCCACTAATAATGTCAGTGAGCCACAGTAGCTCTACCTTACGCAGGAAAGGATAAATTGTTTTTTCGAAAGTATTTTCAATCCCAGTGTTAATGATTTCTTTAATAATAATGTCGTCAATGAATTTTTGGTTAAAGTCTGTCACACCTAGCATAAGTTGTTCGATAATCGTAGATTGTGCTTCGCTTGGTATTTTTATATCAAGGACTAGCTCTTGCAGACGTGTGAATGTTAGCCTTGCAATTTCGGATATTCGCATGCCTTTCTTGTATAGCACTACGACCATCAAGAGTTTTTTCAAGTCTTGCTCAGAATACAGTCTTATGTTTGTGTCGGTGCGTTTTGGAGAGAGCAGGTTATAGCGTTTCTCCCAGATGCGTATGGTATGAGCCTTGATAGATGAAATACGCTCGAGATCATTAATAGAATAAGTTTTGTTCATGTAAAAATGCTCTGTTTTTGAACAAAGTTAAAAAAAACTGTAAATAATCAAATTTATAGCTCATCAAGGCCATGACCTTTTTCATATATCCTGGCAAAGTGTCTCCACCTATCTATTGCCTGCTCCATATCTTGTGGAAGAGGTGAGTCAAAGAACATTTCTTCTCCCGTGCGTGGATGTTTAAATCCTAGAGACTTAGCGTGTAGTGCCTGACGGGGACAGACCTCCAGGGTATTGCGCACAAATTGTTCGTACTTCTTAGACCTGAGGCCATAGAGCACTTTGTCCCCTCCATAATCCTTGTCTCCAAAAAGTGGATGGTTCAGATGCTTCATGTGTGCCCGTATCTGGTGGGTGCGGCCTGTCTCCAGTCTGAGCTCTATAAGTGTAGTGAAATAAAATCTTTCCAGTACGCGCCAATGAGTGACGGCATGCTTACCCTGCGAACCATCGGGGAAAACATGCATTATCTGGCGGTTGCGGGGATGACGGCCTATGTGTCCTGTGACTGTGCCTTCATCTTCCTTGAAATTACCCCAGGCCAGGGCAATATATTTTCTGTGTGTGGTGTGTGCCTTGAATTGTGCTGCCAGGTTATTATGTGCTTGAGGCGTCTTGGCTACGACAAGGACACCACTGGTGTCCTTGTCGATACGGTGTACCATGCCTGCCCTTATGTCCGGATCAGCAAACACAGGAGCATCTTTCATGTGAAAGGCCAAAGCATTCATCAATGTGCCTTTGTAATGGCCATAGGCAGGGTGGACCACCATGCCAGCAGGCTTGTTTACCACGATTATATCATCATCTTCGTAGAGAATGTTTAATGGAATATCCTGTGGTACAATCTCCCATTCTTCCTTTGGCTCGGGCTTCATAATGCTAATAACATCATTGGGTCTAACCTTGTAGCTTGGCTTCTCTGGCTGTCCATTAACAAAAATGCCTCCTTGCTTGGCAATCTTAAGGACTTGTGATCGTGTCCAACCTTCTAAATGTCCTGCAATATAAGCGTCCAGACGCATTGTTTTTTGCCCAGGATCCACAATTATTCGGTGATGTTCGTACAATGTATTTTCACCGTTTTCCTTCATTTAATGGCTTTATTTTTGTGGGTCAAAGTTATGATTTTCGGCTTAATATTACCACAAAGGCATATTATAAATTCTAAATTAGTCTTTAAGAACTAAAAATCTAGACCTATTGTTTGGCAAAAAAAGTTATCTTTGCACACGACAAAAAAATAAAAGATTAGCAAATGACAGAGAATATTATTTTGGAGAAATTAGCAGGTGTTGAGCAAAAGTTTAAAGAAATAGAACAACAATTATCAGATCCAGAAGTTATAAGCGACCAGAAAAAGTTTGTCAAGCTCAATCGGGAATATCACGATTTACAGCCAATCATAAATGTTTATCACCAATACCAGGATGTGCTGGATGGAATAAAAGAAGCCAAGGAAATTCTTGAGACAGAGAAAGATGAAGAGATGCGCCAGATGGCAAAGGATGAGCTCGAAGAACTAGAACAGAAGAAAGAAAAACTAGAGGAAAAGATCCGCTTCCTGCTATTGCCTAAGGATCCTGATGACCATAAGAATGCAGTTGTGGAAATTAGAGCCGGTACAGGCGGCGATGAAGCCGCTATTTTTGCGGGAGACCTTTTCCGTATGTACACAAAATATTGCGAAAGAAAAGGTTGGAAGGTCGAAGTATCTCGATTTACAGACTCAGACATGGGAGGATATAAAGAAATAGTTTTTAATGTCATTGGAGATGGAGCTTATGGAGTGATGAAGTTCGAGTCTGGTGTACACCGTGTACAGCGCGTACCCAAGACCGAGTCACAGGGTCGCATCCATACGTCTGCTGCCACGGTAGCTGTGTTTCCTGAGGCTGAGGAGTTTGACCTGGAGCTTAAACCAGAGGATATAAAGAAAGAAATCACTACATCACGCGGCCCAGGAGGCCAGTCAGTCAATACAACTTATTCAGCAGTACGACTGACACACATACCTACGGGCATTACTGTTTATTGCCAGAATGAGCGCTCCCAGCTACAGAACTATCAGGCAGCACTTAAAGAGCTACGTACACGTGTTTATAACCTCGAGTATGAAAAACGGATGAAAGAGATAGCAGCCAAGCGCAAAACAATGGTCTCCACAGGTGACCGTTCGGCTAAGATCCGGACATATAATTTTCCCCAAAACAGGGTGACAGACCATCGTATAAATCTGACACTTTATAACTTACAGGAGGTACTAAATGGCGACCTTGACCCAATAATTGAGCAGCTCCAGATAGCAGAGAATGCCGAAAAGCTCAAAGCCGAAGAACAATCATAAAAGTTTATAAACCACTATATAAATGAATTTATCAGGTTTAGTAAAACAAATAGAAGCAAAAAAATCATTGCTGAGTGTGGGAATTGATCCGGTAATGGATCGTCTGCCAGAGAAGATTCGCAGTTCTAAGCAGCCATTATATGACTTTGGGCGGGAAATAGTCGATGCTACTGAGAAATTTGCTATTGCTTATAAGATTAATACTGCTTTTTTCGAAGCTTACGGAAGCCAGGGATGGGCACAGATGGAAAACCTGGCCGGTTATATCAAGAGCAAGTATCCTGATATGCTCCTTATTGCCGATGCCAAGAGAGGGGACATTGCCCATTCTTCAAAGATGTATGCTAGAGCTTTTTTCCGCCAGATGCCTTTTGATGCAGTGACAATTACCCCATATCTTGGTAAGGATGCTGTTATGCCTTTCCTCGAGTACGAAAATAAATGGGTGATAATCCTGGGGTTGACATCTAATCCATCGGCGTGGGATTTACAGCTTATCCAGGAGATAGACACACGTGATTATGTTTTTGAGAAAGTGTTTAAATATGGTGCGTGGTGGGGTACCCCAGAGCAGGTCATGTTTGTTGCCGGTGCTACTTTTGCTTACAAATTACAGCAGATACGTCATATTATTCCAGACCACTTTCTGCTTGTGCCTGGTGTTGGTGCACAGGGAGGTGATTTATCAGAAGTGTGTTTCTTTGGGTTAAATAAGAATTATGGACTGATCATTAATTCATCCCGTAGTATAATCTATGCGTCAGAGGGTGATGACTTTGCCGAAGCTGCTGCTAATAAGGCGCATGAGATGCAACAGCAAATGGCCAAGGAGATAGAAAATTTTAAAAAATCACAACGCCGGCGTCTCTAGTCTTGCAGGTAATAAAAATTTTTATATTTTTGCATCTGCATTTGTTAAGCAGGAGATAACTGGTCCGGTAGTTCAGTTTGGTTAGAACGCCGGCCTGTCACGCTGGAGGTCGCGGGTTCGACTCCCGTCCGGACCGCTTCAGCGAGCCGAGCCCACAGGGTCAGGCTCGTTTGTTAT
>JALWNS010000097.1 GCA_027083655.1 Bacteroidales bacterium
GCTTTGATTTGTTCTTCTGTAAGCTCCTGTGAAAAAACTTCAACATTCGCAAAAAATATAGCAAAAACAACGAATATGAGATTAAACAACCGTTTCATAAAAATACTGCTCCTAATTCTAATGCTAACAAATATACAAAAAAATTATTCACAAAATTTAGACTCCATCAATATTTTTGATTACACTATATCAGACCTTGTAAACATGCAAATAAAGTCAGTTTTTCCAGATACGACATATTATACGAACAATATTCCATATATTACACAAGTAATTACTAGAGATCAAATAAAATCATGTGGAGCAAAAGACCTGATGGAATTATTGAAATATTTAAGCGGTATTGATTTTGGCACTGATGTCATTGGACAAAGTGGTATCATAGTAAATGGAATATGGGGACATGAGGGAAAAGTACTGCTAATGATAGATGGGATACCTCTGAATGAATTTATGTACGGTTCTACACAATTTGGTTATCATTATCCTGTTGAAAATATTTATAAGATAGAGATCATTAGAGGCTCAGGCTCTGTACTTTTAGGAACTTTTGCCGAGATAATGGTTATAAATATAATAACCCAAAATGGCAAAGACATTAATGGTGGACTTATCAACGCAGATATTGGTATTAACGAAGATAAACCTCTCTTTTACAATAACTACTCACTAGAACTGGGTAAAAAAATTTCAAAAAACTTCATGGTCTCTGCTTTTGCCAGAGTGTCAAAAGGCTATAGAAGTAATTTTGATTATACAGATATCTACGGGAATTCCTTTAATTTAACACAGAATAAACTGGACAATATTTTCGCTAATATTAAAATGAGCTATAAAAATTTGGGGTTTACGGCCATTTATGACAATTACCAAACTACTAGCCGGGATTATTTCATAAACATAACATCCCGTCCATATCCAAAAAACTTTACTACATACGCTTCTATACTTGACTACAAATTTTACACAAGCCACAATTCCAAGCTAAGGTTAAACCTTATATTCAAGCACGAAAAACCATGGGTAAGTCCAATGATAGGAACAGTATCTGATTCTCTATATTATACACTAATACAAGAGATTACAACTATTTATCCTAAAGCAGTTTGGACTTTTTATTTTAATAAAACTTTTCGGTTAAACTTGGGTAGTGATCTTGTTTTTAATAAAGCCATTGATAAATCACCTGGTACATCAAACTATTTTTGGAATGGCAAGCCCCAAGTTTCGAATATCACCTATGCCCAATTTGCCGAATTGTATTACTCTAAGTATAATGACCTAACCCTGAGCATTGGAGAGAGAATTGAGTATAATCATATCTACGGATTTGTCTTTTTGCCACGCCTGGGGCTTAGCAAAACATTCTCGGAAAATATACTTTTAAAATTCTCTTATGATAAATCATTCAGACCTCCTACTATTGCTAACATTACCTATAATATCCCTTTATTCTTAGAACGTAAATACCCTTTGATACAACCAGAAATTACGCACTACTTCAATTCAGAACTTACTTTTCTTTTTAATAAATTAGCCATATC
>JALWNS010000098.1 GCA_027083655.1 Bacteroidales bacterium
TCCTGAGAAAATCCAAAAAAAGAAAACCGCAGAAAGTGCTGCGATAGGTACTGCATACACTGTAAATCTAAGTCCTGCCCATAAAGAAAGTACACCTACACCAATCATAGGTAAAGCGATAATAAACGGTTTATGGCGTATCACCAAAAGAATATATCCAATAAAAGAGACTAGCATCCCTATTTGTGAGCCAGAAATTCTGTTTGCCATTGTAGAAAAAGGTATAGATCCTGCCTCTCTTACTGTTTGTATCACTTGATAAAAGTGTAGACCTTCTGACTCTACCCCTCTATCTAAAAACGAGAACACTTTAGCTAAAATAGTCATAAAAATATTACCAAAAAGCAAAAACCCTATAAAAAAGGCCAAGGTAATATAAAGCAGTCTCTTTTCATCTAATTTCACACGTAGCAAAAGAACAAATACCACAACAAAAAGTATCAATCTTAGGACTTCAGGTAGTGCCTGCATCAAAACAATACTTAATAAAATGACACTACCATACAAAGAGAATGCACTCTCTTTAAAATATGCTGTCTCTTTTTGTTTGATAAATCCTTTATACTCAAGTATTAAATATGTTACAAGCATCATAAACATAGCATAGACAATAGTCATTCCCTGGGGATAAAAGTAAGGATAGATAAAAATAAGTAAGGAGGCAAGTAAAATACTAAATATCTCTTTTTTATACACAATATGCAAAAAGGCATAAAAAATACCAAACTGAAGCAATACAGAGAACATATCTGTATCATAATACCCTACCATCGTACGGTTATAATAACTCCAAGCAATACTCCCTAAAAGGGCTGCAAAAAATCCTAGTACTGTATGCCCTACAAGGCGTGCAGTAAGAACAATAGGAATAACAATCAAACTAGAAATAACTGCAGGCATATACAAAATAACTGTTTCTAGTGAAAGAGGTGTCCATTTAGTAGCATATGCTGTGAGCAATACCATTCCCTCGCTCACACCAAATACACTGGACTTTTGTGCATCTAGTGCATCAATTTGCTGTATTAAATCTCTAGCCCCTGAAGCAAAAAAATACCCATCATTGGTATTAATCATTAACTCTCCAGCATATTTAAAAGTCTCATCATCTGCAAAGTATACAGGCCAATACATCCGCACTAGCATACTAAAAAGATATGCGAGCATAATAAAAAAGAGGAGAATCCCTCTATTATTTTCAAAAAAATCTTGTTGGGTTGTCCATGGATACTGTTTCATTCTACTCTCTTATGTATTATTCATTTCTCTAAAAATACTATTTTAACATTTTCATCCATAAAGTACTAGACATTTTATTGATTTAAGAGTAAAATCCAAGATGATAAAACCTCACTTTTATTAAAAATAGAGAGTCTCTCTTGAGACTTAATAGCCAATCTCTTTCTATGTCCAGAATTTTCATAAATTTTTTGCATAGCACACATCATTTCATTCAAATTATCTACCTCAGTAAGTATGCCATATTCTATAACTTTATTTGTATTCTCATCTGTTTGAAAAAGGATCTCTCTTGGACCATAAG
>JALWNS010000099.1 GCA_027083655.1 Bacteroidales bacterium
ATTATATATAGATTTTGAAAAAGATATGATTAAGCTTGTAATATACCATACGATTATGTCTGGAGATAAGAAATTTCTATACGTAAAAAATTCAAAAGCTGGATGCAGTACGGTATCTCAAATTATTGGCGAGTACACAAACGGAACCTTAGTTGATCAGAGTCTGATTCATAGAAATTTGGATGGGGTTTATTTTGGAAGAAATTTATACCATTATAGACTTATTAAGAGTTACTTTAATATAGATGATTGTGTGAAGTTTAGTTTTGTTAGAAATCCGCTGGATAGGGTTTTATCTGCCTATTTTAATTTTTTTGTCGACAATAAAAATAGGGCAAGGGATAGACATATTGATGCCATTACGGCCAGGGGGTACATAGAAGGCGGGGATATATATAGAAATTTTGATGTATTCTTAGATTATATTGAAGAATCAATATTAATAGATAGGGTAAATACAGATAGGCATTGGAGAGAACAGCATATTAATATTGGATATGATGTATTTAAACTTGATTTTATTGGAAGGGTCGAGATGTTTCAAGATGATATTAAAAGGGTGTTTGAGATGGCAGGGAAGGAGGCGGAGTACTCAAGATTAAAAAGTGTAAATATGAAGTTTAACAAGTCTTCTAGGAGCGAGGAAATTATAATAAAGAAGCACTCAAAATTAAAGATAGAGAAAATATATGAAAGGGATTATGAAATATTTGAATACTAGTGTGTATTTACATAGGGAAAATCGCAAAGGTGGATAAAAATATGGGAGATATTCATATTATAGTTATTAATATGACGCAGCACGAAGAGAGGAAAAGAATTATACGGGAGAAATTGTTATCTATAGGTGTAAATTTTCATTTTTTTAATGCTTGCACAGAAGCGCATATGCCAGAAAATATTCGTAAGTACTTCTATAATGAAAATAATGTTCCTTATAGTCGTTTTATGCTGCCTGGTGAAATAGGATGTTATGCAAGTCATCTTGCAATAATGCATGAAATCGCTACGGAGCGACTGCCGTCACCAGCAATCATAATGGAAGATGATGCAGATCCAACTCCCGGTTCAAGAAAAATATTTCAGATAGCATACAGATTAATGAAAGAAAATCCTGAAAAATATAATTATATAAACTTCCATCACGGAGGGATAAAATCCATTGTGGAAAAGAATAGGCTATGTGATGGAATATCAATAATCAGGAATTGTATACCCAGTTATGGTACATTTTGCTATATGATAAATAAAATTGGAAGCATAAAATTTATAAATTTTATGTCTCGCAGAATAGTTCCTATAGATGAGGATATAATACTATCTTCCCTGACTGGAGATATGCAAATTTGGGAAACTACGCCAGCAATTGTTGGGCATACTTCCTCACAAGAGAATGCCATCGATCCGGATGGCATTAGGCAAAATAGAGAACGCCCGCATGCCATTCGGCTGAAGAACAAACTGGGTCTGGCCCGAGCGAAGTATGGACGGCTGCATGAGTTGCGATATCGCCTGTCAAGGAAGCTCTGGAAGCTGAAGA
>JALWNS010000100.1 GCA_027083655.1 Bacteroidales bacterium
GTTTATAAACAGATTCAGCATATTCTGCCCATCCTTCGTTGAGCCACATATCCTGTGGGGTTGCGCATGTAACCATATTGCCAAACCAGCTATGGGCTAGTTCATGAAAAATTAGCTCTTCGTACTCAAGAGTTCCATTGATAGCATAGAAAGGCAGAGAAATATTGGTAGCATGTTCCATTGCACCCCCAGACATAGGGGTTTGGACATACCCAATTTTGTCCCATCTATATGGTCCCCAGAGAGCTTCATAGATATGTAATACTGTGTCTAAATGCCTAAATGTTTTTATAACAGTATCGGGAACAGAAGAAAATATGAATATTTCAACAGGTATATTTCGTTCTAATCCATGGTATGTCCATGATATTTTTTTGTAGTTTCCTACTGCTAAATTAGCCAGGTAAGGAGGTATGGGCTGTGATAGGTGCCAATGCCATGTTATAGTATTATTATTGACAATGCTATCTTTAAGTAGTCCATTGCATACGGCTAGCTGATCTCTGTCTGTTGTGATGAAGAAGTCAAAAAATGCCTTATCGTTAAAACTATCATTGGTAGGAAACCATGAGCGGCCTATGCTCAGAGGTGTGCTTCTCATACCTATGCCATAGTTGAATGCATAACCATGCTTGAAATAAAACCCGCCCCAATGGGGATCGTGTTTGGGGTGACCATGATAAAATACTGCCATTAAAATCGTGTCATGTCTTTCCAGTCTAGCCGGTACAATAAATGTTTGTCCATCAGTGGAATAGTTGCTAACCTTAGAATTATTAACTAGAATAGAATCAATTTGCAGTCCCAACAGAAAAAGTTTGACTTCATTCAAGTCATAATCAGATGTAATAGTAAGTGTTGTGTTGCCTGCAATATATTCGCCCCGGGTATCTATGCGAAGGTCTATATTATAGTGGACAATATCAATGGAGTCCTGTGGGTAAGCTAAAATGGTCCAAAAGAACGCTATAGAAGTCAAAATTATTTGTCTGAAATACATTTTTTATACATTTTTATAATCAGCCTCAAAAAAATTCGTTATAAAACAAGTAAATTTTCAAAAGAAAATTTCCTTTTTTTATAAATTTAAAGGAAAAATAAGTATCAAACAAAATGGCAGCGAACAGTTCATCTAAGAAAACACATAATAAAGAAGAAGTTAACGCCGAAGAACCAAAACCAGTCAAGCTTCCATTAAAGCCTTCGGAAGTTTTGAGGGAATCAGTAGAGGAGGCAGAGCTTCTAATGTCATACGCATCAGAACGAGGCTTGGAATTAACAGAGGAGGAGGTTAAAGTAATTACTGAAGCGAAACATGCTTTGGAGAACAATGCATGGAATACGGAAATAGAAATAAAATTTTGGATGGTATATAGGGATCTCGCCCGGCGTAATTATCCTGTTACAGTAGATAGTGTCCGCGCGGCACGGGTTACGAAAGTCAAGCATCCTAATCTGTGGCAAAAGATTTTTCGTATAAAGAGCCGCAATACACTAGCATACAGGACTGTGCGTCTTTATACTGTTATGACAGTTATAACACTGTTAGTAATGGTGGTCTTGCATATACTTTTTTCAATAGGTACAATCCGGCTTAATCAAATACAAAAGAGTGATGAGAGATTGAAGGAAATAGACCGCCAGTTAGAAGAGCTCGATATGATGGGTGGTATGGAGGCACAGAATGAAAGTGTTGAGATTAGAAGGGAGAAATTAATGAATGAGTTGTACCAGGTAAATTCGGAAAAAGAGAATGCTATACGTCTATTGGAAGAGTGGTTACGTTTTGTTAAGAAGCTAACATTTGCATCAAAGGGCTTTGAGGCCAGATTGCAGGAAGCGCAGGCACAGACAACAGGGTTGCCTGCCCCGCCTACAATAGCAGAACAGGTAGTGGACACGAGAATAGGTATTATACAGGAGGCCCAAAATTATGTTATGGTTTTAGGTTGGTATATCTTACCATTATTTTATGGTTTATTGGGGGCTTTGGCGTTTGTGTTGCGTGATTTGTCCATCACAACAAAACGGATGCTTTTTACCCAGGAGTCGAATATTAACCACACCCTGAGATTAATGTTGGGAACTATTGCAGGTTTAGCAGTAGGTGTTTTCTGGGGTGAGATCAAGCAGCAAGAAAATTTTACTTTTGTGAGGACTTTAGGCCCATTGCTTGTGGCATTCCTGGCAGGTTTTACAGTTGAATATGTTTTTGCATTGATAGAAGTATGGATGCGTTCAGTCTTTGAGCGTGCAATTAAAGATGATAAAAAAGTAAGTGGTTAAGTTTGTCTTTTTTATTGGTTTTACTCCAATGGCGGCCGCAGGCCGCCATTGGAGTATTGGTATAGCTTAAGTTTATCCAGCCCAGGAGAAAGCAGTGTTAGAAAGCTGGTTAGCGTTTGATTTTACCCGGAAGGATAAATTCATAACGCTTGCCAAAGATTTTGGTCTTGAAGAACCTGTCCAGCCTGCGTGCGCTAAGGTAGAATGCCCATATAAACTTGTCTTCATTGTAGTATGATGACACTTCCTTTTCTGTGATTGGAGTGTCAAGATAGTCTTTTGCTTCTTGGTTGACAATCTGCAGGGCTTTTGAGATGAGGTCAGGACGTTGCTCTTTGTATAGGTTAGCAACCAAATCAATGGCCACTTGCCGGAAATCATAATAACGGTCAAGCACATCCTGCAGGAAAAATTGTTTTAGTATCCATCTGAGCCCGGGAGGGGCACTCTTAAGAAAGAGCAAAGGATTTATTTGTTCTTTGCCAGAGATGCGCATCATAGGTGTGCTGGTGTCGATGAACCATAGCTCTGTATTTTCTGTTATTTTTTGCTCCAGGTCGAAATTCTTTATTGCCCAATTGGATATTTGAGCATCAAGACCTACAAGGAAATCAGGGTTTTGATCGTTGTGGTGCCATACCTTTTTCATGTGGTTGATTATTTTGGCCAGGAGAATTAGTATTTGTTTGTCTTCGTGTGTATGTAAAATTTTATTGCCTATGGACAAAGGATTGAGACTTTGCTGGCTAAGGTAGGCGACATAAATACCATTGTGTCCTTCTACACAGTATGCGTCAGAAGGAGGTATGGTTAGCCCGATGGAGGTGAGTTTTTCGTTATAATAGAAATAAAGCTTGGCATAATCATTAGTCTGCTGGCATGATGAGAAAATAGGCATGCGTTTGAAAGCCATGTTTTTGAGCATTGGATGGTCAAAGGCTATGACAGTGCTTATTTCGCCATAACCTAGGACCTGGACAGGTATGTGTGATTTATTTATTTTTGTTGGATTAAGTTGTTTTTCAAAGTCTTGTAAGATTGACAAGATTTGTTGATTATCCATGGCCTTTGTTTTTTTGTTGTTCATGGTAAAAGACGTCCAACAAAATCTGCTACTGTAAATATTGCAGAATAATACTTTATCCTGGAGATAGCCAGGTCGATCTTTTCTACAATTTCGTGTACGTGTTTTTCTTCGATAATGAGTGGAGGAAGAAGCTGGCTAACACGGCGGTCATTATTAGCATAAATCGAGAGCATACCCACATCATAAGCAGCCTTGGAGAAAATAACACCATGCTTTTCTTCGTGGAAGACTAGTCCCATCATTAGCCCAAGCTGACGGAATTCTTTGAGATAATTCTTATGCTTGTCAATAAGGGGTGGAATTAAACTAGCAAACAAGGATGCTATATGTCTAACATGTTCCAGAAATTCTGGATCTGAGCTTATCTCCAGCACTTTCAAAGCGACCTCTGCACCAAGTTCAGAACCGCCGAAAGTGCTAACATGTATAAATGGATTTTTACGGAAGAATTCTTCCATAGGGGAACGGAATACAGTGGCAGTAATAGGGTAAATACCTCCTGATAGCCCTTTACCTAGTACGACAATATCAGGTAAAATATCAAAATGTTCGAAGCCCCATAGGCGGCCAGTACGTCCGAAGCCTGTCTGAACTTCGTCTATTATTAACAGGGCGCCGCTATCGTGTGTGATCTGTCGCAGGGCTTGCATGTATTCTTTGCTGGGTATAGAGATACCCAGAGTAGCAGGCACTGTCTCTATGATAAATGCAGCAGTGTTTTCGTCGATTTCTTTCTTTGCAGCTTCGATGTCGTTGAATGGTACTTGCACAAAACCAGGTAGATTGGGTCCGAAAGGTGCGCGGTATTGCTCGTCACCTGTAGCCAGCGCAAAGCCTGTATGCCCATGATAGCCACCTTTTATGCTAATGATTTTATGGCGTCCTGTGTAGCCCCGTGCGAGCTTAATAGCCAGATCCACAGCTTCGCCACCACTTACTCCAAATACAACATAATCAAGATCTCCTGGCATCAATTCGGCTATTCTCCTGGCCAGTCGTGCACGTTGTATGCTTATAAGGTGATGATTGCCAATATCAAAATATTGTGTGCCATTGATTAGTGCTTCAATTATTTGCGTATTGCGATGCCCAAGGTTAAACACCCCTCCATTGCTATGACAATTGATAAGGGTTTTATCTCCTGTAATGTCTGTTATATATGGTCCGCTTCTCTCGCCCATGATGAATTGCATGCCATATTTGCGGAAAGTGGATACTTTGCCAGATGAAACATGCTTTTTAAAGTCTTCGATAATCTTGCGTTTTTCTTTTTTACTAACTCTCATGGTTGCTTGGGGTTTATTTGAATGAAAATTACAACATTGTGGCAAAAAATTAAATTTTTTAACATCCAAATCTACTTTGGATATAAATTTCATCTAGTACGTTAAGTGATTACTTGCCCTGACCATTCTTATCAGAGCTTTTTGAATAATAAAAGACCTGTGTGTCTTAAATACCAAAAAGTAGGTATTTCGAGTGACATGTAATATAGCTAAAATTACACCACCAAAAACAAATCCAGGAAATATGGACATGAAACTTAAGAGGTTTAAAGTTAATGAAGAATGTATAAGTTGTATGGCCTGTATAGGTCTGGCCGAAGATATTTTTCAATTGAATGATAATGGAAAGGCATTTGTAATCAAACAGCCCGAGACAGAACAAGAAGTGGCATTGGCACAGGAAGCCGTGGAGGCTTGTCCCGTTGATGCAATAGTAGAAATAGAACCAGATGTTGAAGTGAAGAAAAACATAGAGCCTATTAAGGCATCTGATAATGTGAAAGAGGTTTTAGACCGTTATCCAGAGCTAAAAGATGTGCTGTTGAGACTTTCTCCGAAATTCAAGCGCCTGCAAAATCCAGTAATGTACAATACCTTAGCTAAGTACACATCTTTTAAGGATGCCGCAAAGATTACAGGTGTGTCTATCTGTGAATTATTGCATACAATAAATGATTATTTAGGGATAGCAGATGGATTATATAAGATAATGCCTGAATGTATAGACACCCATCAAGAACAAGATGATTTTGGGGAAGAGATCACCTGGAAAGAGAGTTTGGAACGTTATATTATGACAGAAGCAAACCAGGATGAGATTGTTAATAAAATCATGAAACTTGGCCCACAGGAGAACATTGTAATAATCTCGGTTGATGAGCCTACAATAGCTGTTAAGACAGCAAAGTCGTTGGATTACAAATATAATTTAGAAAAAGGCAGGGAATGGCGTCTATCTGTTTATAATCCACAGAGTAAGCAAATACAGTGGCAGGATGAAAAGCACGGGTTTGAGGAGCTTGATGTTAGAGGTATGCCAGTTGATCCTTTTGATGTGATAATGAAGAAAGCTTATTCCATTGAGCCAGGACAGGGTTTTGTTCTGGTGCAGACTTTTGAGCCGTTCCCAATAATAAAGATGCTATCTGGGATGGGCTTTGAATATGAAATAGAACGTGTTTCAGATTACGAAGTAAGAATATACTTTTACCGCAAACCGCAGGAGGAAGAGGAGAAACCATTAATAGCCACAACCAAGAAGCCAGAAATCGTCTTGCAGTCTGCAACACCCGTAGTTTATCCTGTTATCATGCGTCTCTTGCAGTCGAAGCGATTAAGTAATGCAATTAACATCAGGGAGTTAAAGGTATGGTCTGAGACCGAGAAACATCTGGGTTGGATAGTAAATGGCAAAGCAGATATTAGTTTTTCGGCATTGATAACAAGTAGTAAGCTCAAAGACCTGGATGTCAGGTTTAAAGCCCTGGTTGTATGGGACAATTTTGTAATACTCACACGTGGTTACCGTGCACACAGCTTTGCTGATCTGAAAGGTCGTGAGATATATTTACCTCTGTTTGATGAAGCACCTCCTGCGAAAATAACTCGCTACCTTATGAAGGCTCTTGGGTACAGGCCAGAGGATTTTGTGTTCCGCTACGGCAAACCCTTTGGCCGTCCGGAGAAAATATACACCGATCTTGTAACGGGAAAGATAGACACAGCAGTTTTGCGTGAGCCTGAGGCAAGCTATGCTGTGAAGATCCTGCAAGACCAGGGTGTGGTGTATTCTGAGCTCCGTTATGATGATTTGTGGAACCAGGCTAATCCTGGCTTTGGTAATTTCCCAAATGCCGGGGTTGTTTTCAAGGGCGAATTTATGCAAAAGTATCCAGATGTGGCAGAGTTATTCCTTGATGAGCTAAAAAATGCCGCCCAGTGGGTTGTGGAGAATAAAGAAGAAGCAGCAGCACTGAGCTTTGATATAATGCGCCAACCTGTTGACAGGGTGCGTTTATTCCTTGACCGTGTTAAGTATATTTATCAAGACGGTGAACCAATGCTCCAGAAGGTTAAGCAATATTTTGACATTTTGCGCAGAGAGCAAATATTACAGGTCGATTTGAATCAGCAGTTTCTTTCAATGTTCGGCTAAACCTAGCACGATGCGCTGCCGCCAGGTATTCCGGGGTAGAGCAAGGCAGAGAGGTTTGTTTGTCGCCGAAGCGTTAGTCTCCTATGCGGTGCGCCTGACGGCGCTAGAGGCCTGGCATTCTCCTGCCAGGTTACGTGAGTGCCATGGCTACGCCATAGTGCTAAGCGCAGATGACAGATACTCCGGGGTAGAGCAAGGCATAGAGGTTTCTGGGTTACCTCTGTGTGTTAGTCTTTGAGGTGGTGGGTCAACTCCTGTTCAGGCTATCATAACCCGGGAGGGCCGCTAAAAGCGGACCCCCGGGAAGTGTGGTGCGCCTGACGGCGCTAGAGGCCTGGCATTCTCCTGCCAGGTTACGTGAGTGCCATGGCTACGCCATAGTGCTAAGCG
>JALWNS010000101.1 GCA_027083655.1 Bacteroidales bacterium
GAGCGAGGCCCTATAACCAAATATAATCCAACAAAAGTAGAAATATTCAAAGATGCTAGTGGCAACTTGATAGTACGCTTTCTATACAAAGTTTACTACGAAAAAATCACTCTTACCGAAGAGCTGCTATTGATACAACGCCAACCAAAGACCCAGTTCAAGGTTCTCAAATACACATACAATTACCGCATGAAATGATATAAAATATTTTTTCGCTCTTGCTAAAATCTTATTTTTATGCACCGTAAAACGATTAAAAACAGACAACAAAATGATAACCAAAGAATTAATCAACCCACAAAGTATTGTCGTTGTCGGAGGGTCTAACGACATTCGTAAACCTGGAGGTAAAGCTTTGAAGAATCTAATAGACCAGGAATATAAAGGAAAACTTTATGTTGTCAACCCCAAAGCAGATGAAGTACAGGGTATCAAATCATACCGCGATGTCAACTTACTACCGCAAGTAGACTTGGCAATACTTGCTATCCCTGCACAGTTTTGTCCTGACACAATGGAAATCCTTGCTAAGGAGAAAGGTACCAAGGGATTTATTGTTTTTTCTGCCGGCTTTAGCGAGGAAAGCGAAGAAGGCGCCCGCCTCGAAAAACGGATGGTAGAGATAGCAAATCAATACAATGCTTCTCTTATCGGGCCTAACTGCATTGGCGTAATAAACACAAATTACGCGGGTGTCTTCACCACACCTATTCCAAAGCTTGATCCCAAAGGCATAGACATGATCTCCGGGTCTGGAGCTACAGCAGTATTCATCATGGAATCTGCCCTACCCAAAGGACTCACATTTAATAGTATATGGTCGGTAGGTAATAGTGCACAGATAGGCGTAGAAGAAGTACTAGAATACATGGACGAAAACTTTGACCCAGAACGTGACTCCAAGGTCAAGCTCCTCTATATAGAAAAAATCGAAAAACCTCAGAAATTTCTCAAGCACACACAATCCCTTATCCGCAAAGGCTGCCGCATAGCCGCCGTAAAAGCAGGTAGCTCCGAAGCAGGTAGCCGTGCTGCTTCCTCCCACACAGGAGCTCTGGCAAGCTCAGACGAAGCCGTGAGCGCACTATTCCGCAAAGCAGGCATCGTTCGCTGCCAGGGACGCGAAGAGTTGGCTACCGTTGCTGCAATCTTCCAGCAGAAAGAGCTACAGGGCGATAGTGTAGCTGTCGTCACACACGCCGGTGGACCAGGCGTTATGCTTACTGACGCCCTCTCTAACGGCGGAATGAAAGTTCCTCCAATTGACCAGCACATACAAAAAGACTTGCTAGAACACCTGTTCCCTGGATCCTCTGCCGCCAATCCTATTGACTTCCTGGCCACAGGTACAGCCGAACAGCTGGACTATATTCTGCAGACATGCGAAGAACGCTGCGATAATATCGACGCTATTGCTGTTATCTTTGGGACACCTGGACTATTCCGTGTGTTTGACGCTTATGACGTTATACACAAGCACATTGAGAAAAACAAAAAGCCTATTTACCCTATAATGCCATCGACAAGTGAAGCAGCAGAAGAAATAAAGCATTTCCAGGCCTATGGGCATCAGTCATTCCACGATGAAGTATTATTCGGCCAGGCATTGGTTAAAGTATGGAAGACACCCAAGCCTTCTACCCTTGATGTACCTCTGCCTGAGGATATTAACACGGAAAAAATTAGACAAATCATTTCAACTGCAGATAATGGCTACCTAAGCCCAGAAAACGTTAGCAACCTGCTCGACGCTGCCGGTATCCCACGCGTTCCCGAAGCAGTTGTTGATACCCAGGATCAAGCCGTTGCAAGGGCAAATGAATTCGGTTATCCACTGGTTATGAAAGTAGTAGGACCAGTGCACAAATCCGATGTAGGAGGCGTTGTGCTAGGTGTACAAAGCGAAGAAGAAGTAAAAGATCATTTCAAGCGTCTGATGCAGATACCAGATGCTAAGGGTGTACTTTTGCAGCCTATGGCCAAGGGTGTTGAGCTCTTTGTCGGCGCAAAGCAGGAACCAAAATTCGGACATATTGTCCTCTCTGGTCTGGGCGGTATCTTTATCGAAGTGCTCAAAGATGTGCAATCTGGCCTGGCACCAATCAGCCAGGATGAAGCAATGCAAATGATAAACTCCTTGAAAGGTGTTAAAATGCTCGAAGGTGCACGAGGTACAAAACCTGTGGACAAAACACGTTTTGCAGACATTATTAGCCGTGTATCCCTACTATGCCAGCTCGCACCAGAAATAGTAGAAATGGACATTAACCCACTGCTTGCCGACGGAGACAAAATCCTGGCTGTAGATGCACGTATCAGAATTGAGAAATGAAAATCCTTATTAGAATTTGGCTAAAAATTATTAAACAATAACCCGTGCCTGCTATACTATGCAGGCACGGGTTATACTATACCATACCCTAAACCTCTATCCTGGTCTACTGTTATTTTTACATATATAGCTTGAACTTCTGTGGCAAAAATATACTAATTAAACACTTTCCTGATATTATACACTGTGTCGCGTTCCACTGGGGTGCGGTGTGCTGATTTTATTAGCCCTACCATCTCACTAACTGTCATACGTGGATGTTCTTCCTCTGCACCTGCCATAGAGTATATTTTTGTTGTATCGTCGATCGTTCCATCCAGGTCATCCACGCCAAAAGCCAGACTCATCTGTGCATTTTTTTTACCTATATTTACCCAGTAAGCTTTTATATGTGGTACATTGTCAAGGAACAAACGTGCAATGGCATAGTTGCGCATATCCTCAATAACACTAACCTCAGGCACATATGACATCGGATTATTCTTGTTCCGGAATTTTAGAGGTATAAAAGCACTAAAGCCTCCTGTCTCGTCCTGCAAAGTGCGTATACGGTCCATATGAATAAGTCTGTGTTCAAATTTTTCAATATGGCCATATAGCATTGTTGCATTAGTAGTAATCCCCATTTGATGTGCTTTACGGTGAATATCCAACCAAATCTCATAACCAGGTTTATCATGAAGCTGCCTGGATAAATCATCATCCAAGATTTCTGCCCCGCCACCGGGTAAAGCTGTTAATCCTGCTTCTTTTAAAATAGAAAGACCTTGCTCTATACTAACATGGGCCTTACGAAACATATAATGTAACTCTATTGCAGTAAAAGCTTTGAGGTGAACATCTGGCAAAATATTCTTAATTTTTTTCAACATCTCTGCATAATAATAAACATCGTGTTGTGGATGCACACCACCTGTTATGTGTACTTCTGTTATAGCAGACCCCTGATAATGTCTAGCTATCTCTTCTATCTGCTCAAGCGAATAATCCCATCCTCCACCTCTGCCTAGCTTCCGTGCATAAGAACAAAACTTACAGTTATAAACACAATAATTAGTCGGTTCTATATGTATGTTGATATTAAAATAAACATTATCCCCTGAAACCCTCTCTTTTGCAAAGTTTGCAAGAATAGAAAGAAAATTAAACGGTGCTTCGTTGTATAAATACAACCCTTCATCAAAACTCAACCTTTGTCCATTTAAAACCTTCTGGGCTATTATCTCTTCCCTCTCTTTCAGTGGTAAATTCTCGAGTAATGAAATTATTTCCTTTTTGTTTTTCGCAACTCGCGTCATTAGTCCCATTATTTTCTTTGTGCAAAAGTATTAAAGATTAAAAGTTTTCAGAAAATAAACTTGAAGTTCTGCCTAATAAAACTACTCTTAGCATTTCAATACTCTGTAAGGCACCTATCCTGTGTGGTACGGTAAGAGAGCCCTGAAGGGGCTCTCTTACCGTAAACGTTTGCAGGGACATGGAAAAATATATTAATCATTACCATTCTCAGGCAAAATACCATCTTCCTGCTCTATAAATTGCATTACTTGCTCAACCATATTTCTGGAACCTATAAACAAAGGAACCCTCTGATGTAGCTCTGTTGGTTTAATATCTAGAATTCTCTGTCCCTTCTGGTCTACTGCCATACCACCGGCTTGTTCGACAATAAAGGCCATTGGATTAGCTTCATATAAAAGACGCAGTTTACCATTTGGATGCTTCTTTGTAGCAGGATACATATAAATTCCTCCTTTAAGTAAATTCCTATGGAAATCGGCAACTAAAGATCCTATATATCGTGCAGTATAAGGGCGTCCTGACTCTTTGTCAGGTTCTTTACAATAATCAATGAATTTACGTACCCCTTTGGAAAACGAATGATAATAAGATTCATTTACAGAATAAATCTTGCCTATTAGTGGAGTTTTAATATCTTGATGCGAGAGGCAAAACTCACCTATAGATGGATCTAAAGTAAATCCATTCACACCCCTTCCTGTTGTGTAAACGAGCATTGTAGATGAACCATAAATAATATAACCAGCTGCAACCTGTTTTGTTCCTTCCTGTAAAAAATCCTCTAGTTCTGGCTTATGCCCCCGTGGTGTTATCCTACGGTAAATAGAAAAAATAGTGCCTATAGATACATTGACATCAATATTAGATGATCCATCTAAAGGATCAAGACATAGTACATATTTAGCATTTTTTGCCATCTCTGTGTCATCAAAAATAATGTCTGCCCTTTCCTCTGTTGCCATACCAGCTATTTCAGAACTTCCAAACATAGCATTTATAAAACGCTCATTAGCAAAGACATCTAGCTTCTTTACCTCCTCGCCCTGGATATTAGTCTTTTCCAGACTTCCAAGTATGTCAACCAAGCCTGCCTGGTTGACTTCCCTATTTACAACCTTTGCTGCTAACCCGATATGAGTTAGAAGACGGGATAACTCTCCCTTGGCATATGGAAAATCTGCTTGACGCTGAATAATAAATTCATTTAATGTTATGATTTTATTCATCTTGGACATATTTTTTGTTTGCAAAAAAATAACACATATAAATCTATAAAAAAAATTTTTGAAAACTTGTCAGAATGACACAGATAAAATAAAACACTAAATATCAAACTGTTAAAATCCCCCTTGTTGCCAAACAGTGAAATAATGTCAGTCTTATGATTTTTAGAATTTTAACAAATCCTATTAAAACCACTAATAATCAACACATTGCAATAAAGTCTTAAAATTTTGGCACAAATTATGACAAACAAGGTGCGGAACTAAAAAAAACAAATATTATGGCAGAATTCAAGATCAAACCTTTAGGAGCTCGCTTGATTGTCAAACCTATCGAAGAGCCGGAACAGACTTCCTCAGGACTTTACCTTCCTGATACTGCAAAAGAAAAATCAATGGAAGGTGAAGTCATTGCAGTTGGCAAACTTGATGACGACTACAAAGTAAAAGTAGGTGACCGTATTATTTATCAGAAGTACGCAGGGAACAAGATTGTTCTTGATGACGAAGAATATTTAATTTTAGAACAGAACGATGTTCTTGCCGTTTTATAATCTAAAACCATTAACATTTTTCTTATTTCTCAAACATAAAAATAAACAAAACCAAAAAACTTAAGAGATATGGCAAAGGAAATTAAATACGATTTTGAAGCACGCGAACTCTTGAAAAAAGGTGTTGATGCACTCGCAAACACAGTAAAAGTTACACTTGGTCCTAAAGGACGTAATGTTATAATTGAAAAGAAATTCGGTGCTCCTCAAATAACCAAAGACGGTGTTACTGTTGCTAAAGAAATAGAATTTTCTGATCACTACATGAATACAGGCGCACAGCTTGTTAAGGAAGTTGCTAGCAAGACCGGAGATAAAGCAGGTGACGGTACAACAACAGCTACTGTTCTCGCACAAGCTATTTATAATGCAGGTCTTAAATATGTTACTGGTGGTGCAAACCCAATGGACCTCAAGCGCGGTATAGATAAAGCTATCCGCAAGGTCGTTGAGCATCTCAAAGATATGAGCAGGGAAGTTGGAGATGACTATGACAAAATTAAGAGCGTAGCCCTGATTTCTGCTAATGGTGATGAGGAAATTGCCCAGGCTATAGCAGACGCCATGAAGGCCGTTAAATTACATGGTGTTATAACTATCGAAGAAGCTAAAGGTATTGAGACTACTGTCGAGAAAGTTGAGGGTATGCAGTTCGACCGTGGTTATATTTCTCCATACTTTATCACCGATCCAGAAAAAATGGAGGTTGTCTACGAAAACCCATATATCTTCATTACAAGCGAAAAAATTTCTTCTATAAAGGACATCAAGACACTCCTCGAGATGGTTCTCCAGGAAGGTCGTCCACTGCTTATCATTGCCGAGGATGTTACCGATGATGCTCTGGCAACCCTCGTACTCAACCGCCTGCGTAACCCAGCATTCAAGGTAGCAGCAGTTAAAGCTCCTGGTTTCGGTGATCGCCGCAAGGAAATGCTCGAAGACATTGCAATTCTTACTGGTGGTATCGTTGTTAGCAAGGAAAAAGGTATGGTACTGGAGAAAACTACTATGGATATGCTTGGTACTTCTGATAAGATCGTTATTGATAAGGATAATACTACCATCATTAACGGTCACGGCGATCCTGCTAAAATCGAAGCCCGTAAGGAGCAGATCAAGGCTCAGATCGAAAAAGCTACTAGTGATTACGAACGTGAAAAACTCGAGGAACGTCTCGCTAAGCTCAGTGGCGGCGTAGCAGTTCTGTACGTAGGTGCTGCTAGCGAAGTAGAGATGAAAGAAAAGAAAGACCGTGCAGACGACGCTCTCAACGCTACACGTGCAGCTGTCGAAGAAGGTATCATTCCTGGTGGTGGTATAGCATTCATCCGCGCTATCGACAAACTTAATGAAATCGAACCTGCTAACGAAGATGAAAAACTTGGTATCGACATCGTACGCAAAGCTCTTGAAGCACCTTTACGCCAGATCGTCGAAAATGGCGGTTGGGAAGGCAGTGTTATTGTTAACAAAGTAAAGGAAGGTAAAGACGACTTTGGTTTCAACGCAGCTACAGGAGAATTCGAAAACTTGCTCGAAAGTGGTGTTATTGATCCTACAAAAGTTGCACGCATTGCTATTGAAAATGCCGGATCTATCGCAGGTTTGCTTCTGACTACAGAAGCAGTTATTGTAGACGAACCAGAAAAAGAGCAGCCTGCTCCTGCAGCTCCTGGAATGGGTGGAATGGATATGTATTAATACCAAATATAATGTCACCGAAAGGAAGGGCTCGCTATGGCGAGCCCTTCTTTTTATATACAAAAACATAGAGTAAAATATTCTC
>JALWNS010000102.1 GCA_027083655.1 Bacteroidales bacterium
CTCTTGAGCAGTTTCTTTGTCTACGAAATACTCGATTCTGTGCTTTCCGTCTTCGTCTTTCACAGCTCTCAGCTTCAGGGTATCAAAGAACCGGCGGAGGAGAGATACCAGCTTCTCCAGCTCCGGCACACTGGAAAATTCTACGGTGATCTCCTTCATCGCGATCAGCACCTCCTTTCTGAAGGGAAAAGGTAAAAAAACCGGGCAGAGTTGAGGAGACCGCCCGGCGCACAGGAAAACTTTTCATTTGCGGCGTCTTTTATTTTACACCCTCACACAATCATTCACTTGTCAAAGACCTTGGATCAAAGCGGGTGTGAAGTGATATCTTAGTCTCAGAGGCTTATATTTTCAGACTACATGTCTATATTACATCAGACATTATGTCTATGTCAAGGGTGTTTGTAAGACTACTGGGCTGTGGAAAATCTACACAGCGAGGTGATAAGTTATCTGTTGTATGGCAAAGATCGTTATTGACACTGAAAAGTTTGGTGAACGACTGAGAAAAATGAGAGAAATAAGAGGTTATACGAGAGAAGCTCTGGCGGAGCTTTTAGATGTCCATTGGACATATGTTGAAAAGCTTGAAAAAGGGAAGCGCTATCCAAGTTTTGCCATGCTGGTCAAGCTGTTGACTATTCTCGAAGTTTCCGCCGACTACCTCCTTGGACTGACAGATAATCCCCAGCCCTACTCCGATCTGCCGGAGATGGTGAAGAAAGAGCTGGAAGAGTGTGAACAGCTTGAAGAAAAGCTTAAAAAGATAAAGGAGATCCTGGGATAGTTGTTCTGAACACTTCACAGTTTTTGACAGTCCAAAAACTTGACTCACATCAATCGCAGATGGTACACTCTGAATGAAAGAAATTATATTCCCCACGTCTCACTTTCTCTATCTCAGGGGCGTGGGTAATTATATCCCCGGCCTTTCCAACAATGGGAGGGCCGGTTATTATTTTCGAAAGGAGGAGAGTGCTGTGGGGAAACTGATTGTAATGATAGATGGCAACTATTTGAGAATGGCCGCTAAAAGGCACGGAATAGAGTATTTTGATCACAGATTCTTTGTAAACAAACTCAAAGAAAAGCTGTCTGAGATGTTAGGGACTTCTTTGAGACTCCTCAGGACTTACTATTACGACGCTCCTCCTTTCTCTGATGAGTCCAAACTCAAACCAAAAGAGATTGAGTTTGCGAGAAGAAGACAGGCTTTCCTGGATAGACTGAATCAGTTGGATTTATTCGAAGTCAGACTTGGCAGAATTCAATATAAAGGTCGCGATGAGAAAGGGAATCTAATCACAGCCCAAAAAGGCGTCGATGTAAAAATGGCGGTGGATATTATTGAGTTTGCAGAGCACAAAACAGCAGATTATATCTTGCTTATTACGAGCGATAGTGATCTGGTTCCTGCTATACGCGTTGCTAAAAACAAGGGTGTTAATGTCATACTGGGTATGTTCCCTCCAAAACACAAGCACTCCAAGTTAGTTAAGGAGTTATCTGACTCCGCGGATATGCGCATCTTATT
>JALWNS010000103.1 GCA_027083655.1 Bacteroidales bacterium
ATTTTTATCTTTCCTATGGAAAAATAAGTATATCCCAAGTTCATTCGTAACAACTGACCGCAGAAAAATTAAAATTCTAGATTATGGTTTACCTTCCCTTGATTCAGGACCTGACTTTGTTAATGTGCGCTTGATGATAGAGGGTGAGATTTGGGTTGGAGCAGTCGAAATGCACGTCAAATCTTCTGATTGGTTTAGACATGGGCATAATTCTGATCCAAGTTTTAGAAATGTTATTTTACATGTTGTTTTTAAGGATGATAAGCCAGTATATCGTTCTACTGGGGAATTAATTCCAACGTTAGAATACAAGCCAGACCAGTCCCTTCTGGAAGCTTATAAAAATTTAGTGAACACAACAGGTGTGGTTAAATGCAGTAAATATTTGTCAAGTTTGCCCGCACATGTCGTTTCCGGATGGCTGGATAGTTTGCTAATTGAGCGTCTTGACCAAAAGAGTAAAGACATTATCAACCAGTATCATCACTCGGGCAATGATTGGGATCAGGTGCTATTCCAGTTATTAGCCAGATCTATGGGCTTTAGGACAAACTCAGAACCAATGGAGATGTTAGCCCGTAGTCTGACTCACAAAGTGCTAAAACGTTACGTTGACCAGCAGGAGGTTTTAGAGGCAATTTTGTTTGGACAAGCTGGCTTTTTGTCCGGAAGCTCGGACGATGACTATTGTGTGAGACTCAAGCAATTGTATGATCTCTATAGACGGAAGCATTCCTTAGTTCCTTTGGATAAAAATGTGTGGAAATTCATGCGGCTCCGGCCTTATAATTTTCCTACAGTGAGGATTGCCCAGCTAGCTAGCATTCTTTCTCAAACAGACCATTTGTTTTCTTTGGCATTGGAAGCAGAGCTCGATTATCTTATGTCTTTGCTTTCTGCTAAGGCTTCTTCTTATTGGGATACTCATTATAAGTTCGGTGTAGAGGCAAGCAAGCGTCCTAAAGTTATGGGAAAAGACGCTGTGCAAGGCTTAATTATTAATGCTTTTGTTCCTGTAATTTTTACCTATGGAGTGTTTATGAGTGAGAGAAAGTTTATTAATCGTGCACTTGATTTTCTCCGTGCGTTAGATTACGAGCGTAATTATATAACACGCAAGTTTGCTGATCTTTCATTAAATGAAGTTAGCGCGGCAGATAGCCAGGCTCTTATTCAGCTATATAAAAATTATTGCAACCAGTCAAGATGCCTCGACTGCCGGTTGGGATCGCAAATAATAAAGGATAGTAGCAATGATGAGTAAGTAGGCAGGCAAACTCATATTATATCAAATTCCTTTTGAAATTATCGCCTGCAAATTTGGTATAATATCGACACTACAAAACAGTAAAAACCATGCTGGGTGCTACTAGCACCCAGCATGGTAAATTTGAAATATACTAAAACCCTACGTAATAGAGGGCTTTCTCTATTATTTGTGTTATTTCCTCTGGCGGCGTGTAATAACGTCTGTTGCGGCAATTGTTGCAATATTAATTATTTCACGCACAGAACTGTTAAGCTGTACTACGTGGACAGGCTTCTTTAGTCCAAGTGTTATCGGGCCAATTAGCTCTGCATCTGCTATCTTGTTGAGTAATTTGTAGGCAATATTACCCGATGTAAGGTCAGGGAAAATCAAAGTATTAACCTGTCTTCCATATAGTTTGCTAAATGGAAATAGCTCATCTCGAATGTCTTTGTCAAGAGCAATATTTGCTTGTATATCCCCGTCGACCAGGATTTCAGGATATTCCCTATGCAAAAATTCGACTGCTTTGCGTACCTTCTCAGGTACGTCTGCATCCCTTACAGAGCCAAAGTTTGAGTATGATAACATTGCAATCACTGGCTCTACTCCGAATTTTTTAACCTCTTCGGCAGTAAGGCGCGCTATACAAGCTAGATGCTCTGCATTCATTTCTGTGTTAATAGTAGTGTCAGCCAAGAAAAATGGACCTTTCTTAGTTAATACTACGTAAAGACCAGCTACTACTTTTACATCCTCACGTTTGCCAATAACTCTGATTGCAGGCGCCATAACTTTTCTATATTTCGTAGCATAGCCGGAAATAAAGGCGTCGGCATCACCTTCCTCAACCATCATAAGGCCGAAATAGTTGTAGTTGCGCATGTTGTGCATGGCTTCATCAAAGGTAAGACCTTTGCGTTGTCTCTTTTTCCATAGCTTATATGCATATTCTTTGCGTTTCTCCTCGTATGCTTCGCTAATTGGGTTAATTATTTTTATTTTATCAAGGTTAAGGGCATTATCTTCGGCAATTTTTCTTATTCGGTCTTCGCGACCCAGAACTATAGCGTTGGCTATACGGCTTTCGACAATCTCCGAAACGGCCTTAAGCACTCTAAAGTGTTCACCTTCGGCAAAGACAATGACAGGTTTGTCCTTTTCTGATTGTGCTTTGAGACGAATGGATCTGATGAGCTTATTCTCATGGCCCATACGTGCTTCGAGCTGTGATTTGTATTCATCCCAATCTTCAATTGTTCTTCGTGCAACACCTGTCTCAATAGCAGCTTTAGCAACAGCAGGTGCAACGCGGGTGATTAACCGTGGATCTAGTGGTTTGGGAATGATATATTCTTTGCCAAATGTCAGGTTAGATACATTATAAGCATTGGCAACTTCCTCTGGTACTTGTTCTTTTGCTAATTCTGCCAGGGCTTTAGCTGCTGCTATTTTCATCTCAATGTTAATTTTCTTGGCATGTACGTCCAGAGCACCACGAAAGATAAACGGGAAGCCCAGAACATTATTAACCTGGTTTGGATAGTCTGACCTGCCTGTAGCCATTATAACATCAGGACGTGCTTTTATAGCATCTTCATACGTAATTTCAGGGTCTGGATTGGCCAGTGCAAAAATAATTGGGTGATCTGCCATTTTTTTGACCATCTCAGGCTTGAGAATACCACCTATTGATAGCCCCAGAAACATATCTGCACCATCAAGGGCTTCTTCAAGGGTGTGGATGTCCCTGTCAGTAGCAAAAAGCATTTTGTACTTGTTAAGATCTGTACGGTCTTTGGTAATAGGTCCTTTACTGTCAAACATAATAATGTTTTCTTTCTTTACACCCAGGTGGACATAAAACTGAGAACAAGCAATAGCAGCTGCACCTGCACCACTTACTACGACCTTGATGTCTTCCAGTTTTTTGCCAGTTAGTTCTGCAGCATTAAGCAAACCTGCACCTGATATGATTGCAGTACCATGCTGGTCATCGTGGAAAACAGGAATATCAAGCTCTTCTATCAGTCTTTGTTCTATCTCAAAGCATTCTGGAGCCTTGATGTCCTCCAGGTTAATACCGCCAAAAGTCGGGGAAATAGCTTTTACTATTTCAATAAATTTATCAACATTATGTTCATTTACCTCAATATCGAACACATCAACGTCCGCAAAAACTTTAAAGAGCAAGCCTTTCCCTTCCATGACAGGTTTACCGGCAAGCGGTCCTATATTTCCAAGCCCCAAAACTGCTGTTCCATTAGAGATAACAGCAACTAGATTACCTTTTGCAGTATACTTATATACGTCTTCTGGATTTTTCTCTATAATGCGGCATGGTTCTGCAACACCAGGAGTGTAAGCTAATGATAAATCCTTTTGGGTGGAATAAGGTTTAGTGGGGATAACTTCAATTTTCCCCGGACGCCCTTTGCTGTGGTAGTCAAGGGCTTCTTGTTTTGTGAATAGTGCCATAGTATTAATTTTTTGTATTGACATTCCAAATATAAGTGCAAAAAAGATAACTGTGTGTTATTTTAATCACTAAAAAACATAATTTTAAGCACATTAGCTTATGATAAAAAACGATTTTCTTTTAGCTTGTAAGGATAATCAACATTAAAATGCAAACCTCTGCTTTCTTTCCGGCGTAATGCCATCTTAGTAATTAAATAACCGACGTTTATTGCATTTCTTAGCTCGCATATCCCCTGGTTAATGATAGATCGGTCATAAATTTCTTCTGTCTCCTGGTATAATATTTCCAATCTCTTTAGGGCCCTATGAAGGCGTAAATTAGAACGAACTATTCCTACATAGTTTGTCATTATTTGCTGTAATTCCTTAAATTCCTGTGATATTAGTACCATCTCCTCCAGTAGGGTTGTTCCTTCATCATTCCAATCTGGTATTGCATCTTGAAAGTCTATTGTTTTAATAAGATTTTTTGATGCTTCCACACTATTGTAAGCAAATACCAGTGCTTCGAGTAATGAGTTAGATGCCAGTCTGTTAGCGCCATGAAGTCCCGTAGCTGCTACTTCTCCTCCTGCATATAGGTTTTCTATTGAAGTCTTGCCTGTCATGTCAACTCTCACACCACCACAGCTATAATGCGCAGCAGGCACAACAGGTATAAGATCAGTGGACATGTCTATGCCAATAGATAAGCATTTCTTGTAGATATTTGGGAAATGCCTTTTGAGCTCTACTCCGGGAATGTGTGTTGCATCAAGGTAAACATAGTCATCACCATGTTTTTTCATTTCATTATCAATAGCACGTGCTACAATGTCGCGTGGAGCCAGTTCTTTCAGAGGGTGGTATTTTTCCATGAATAGCTCGCCTTTAGTATTACGCAATTTAGCCCCAAAGCCGCGCAGCGCTTCTGTTATAAGAAAAGCAGGACGCTCTCCAGGATTATACAAAGCAGTAGGATGAAACTGCACAAACTCCATGTGTATAATTTTTGCTTTTGCCCTGTAGGCCATAGCGATACCATCACCTGTTGCAATAGAAGGATTGGTAGTTGTCTGGTAAATATTTCCTATGCCCCCTGTAGCCAGGTATGTTATCTTGCTAAGGATGGTTTTTATCTCTCCTGTTCGCGTATCTTGTACGTATGCACCAAAGCATACAATATTGTCCTGGCAGTAGTAGACAGGATACCCGAGATGATGTTGTGTTATCAAATCTAGGGCAAAATGGTATTCAAGTATTTCAATATTAGGATGATTTCTGACTGTCTGTATTAATTTTTCCTCTATTTCTTGCCCAGTCCGGTCTTTGTGGTGTAAGATCCTATTGTAGCTATGTCCACCTTCTCTTCCAAGATCAAATGTACCATCCTCGTTTTTGTCAAACTCCACTCCCAGGTTAATAAGATCTTTTATCCTCCCAGGACCTTGTGTGATTACCATTTTTACAACTTCCACGTCATTGAGACCATCCCCTGCCCTGAGAGTGTCTTCTATATGCTTGTCAAAATCATCAGGTCCATACATAACTGATGCAATTCCACCTTGCGCATATTTAGTGTTCGATTCGTCTATGGTTGTTTTTGTTATAATAGTGACCTTTCCATAATCAGCAGCCTTGAGTGCAAAGTATAATCCTGCTATACCAGATCCTATGACCAAAAAATCTGTTTTCTTTTTCATTGTTCCTAGATTTAAAAAGGGACTGCCTGAGCAGTCCCTTTTATTTAGTGTGATATATTTTGGATTTTTTCTGGTTCATGTTTGTACTTAAACAGTATCATAAACAGAATTGCAATAGTAAGTGCGTATAGTGAGAAAGTCAACCAAATATTTGGCCAATCCCGGACACCATCTTTTGTGAATAAATCAACTATTAACCCACTTGTATAAGCACCTATCATCGCACCTATACCATTTGTCATAATCATAAACAGACCTTGTGCACTTGCTCGAATTTTTTTGTCCACTTCGGTTTCGACAAATAAAGATCCCGAAATATTAAAGAAATCGAAAGCCATACCGTATACAATCATCGACAAGATCAGGGCTACTAAACCCCAACCTGTAGGACTGCCAATGCCGAACAATCCAAATCTAAAAAACCATGCTAACATACTCATTAACATAACTTTCTTAATGCCAAAGCGCTTTAGGAAAAACGGAATTGTCAAAATAAACAAGGTCTCAGATATTTGCGATAGAGACATCAAAATACCGTTGTATTTGACAGCAAAAGTATTTGCATATTCTGGATTGTTCCCAAAGTCGTGGAGAAAAGCTTCGCCCCACATATTTGTTATTTGCAAAGCAGCGCCCAAAAGCATAGAGAAAACTAGAAATATAGCCATTCTTTTGTCTTTGAACAGGACAAAAGCATCCAGTCCCAGTGCTTGGGCAAGGGATTTTTTCTCAGAACTTTTATTAACACCACAGTCAGGCAGGGTTAATGCGTACGCACCCAGTATAAGTGAGGAAACTGCAGCAAAATAAAGCTGCATAGCAGATGTTCCCCAGCCCATCAGGTCTGTAATCCATGTAGCAATTATAAAACCTACTGTTCCCCATACACGGATAGGAGGAAAAACTTTTACTACATCATACCCTCTTCGGCTTAGCAAGCAGTAACAAATGCTATTATCGAGAGCAATTGTCGGCATATAGAGCATAAGATAAATAAGCAAAACGGTATATAGAGAACCAAATTGGGTTTCATTTGCCGCCAGGTACAAGAGAAAAGCACCAATGATATGCGAGAAAGCATAAAGCTTGTTAGGACTAATCCAACGGTCGGCTATAATTCCCATGATACCAGGCATAAACAGAGAAGCAATACCTAAAGTCATAAAAATCTTACCAATCTCTTCGCCACTAAAATGTAATGTTGCACCCAGGTATTTACCAAAGGAAAGTAGCCAAGCACCCCAGACAAAGAATTGTAGGAAATTAAGTACAGTAAGCCTAAGTTTCAAGTGGTTATTGTCCATAGGAAACAAATTTTATATTTCGCCTTTACGTCTTTTTATTTCATCTCTTATTTTAGAGGCAAGCTCATAGTTTTCGTCCTCTATAGCTTTATTCATTAGTTTGTTTAACTCATCGATTGATAATTTGCTAAGGTAATTAGTTTCGTCAGTTTGCTCAGGTGGTTCTTGTTTTGTCTCTTCATTTTGCTGTTGAAGCTTGCTTATGTCAATACCTGCAATGTCCAAAACCTTTTTTGTCGCGTATATAGGACAGTTAAATCTAAGAGCTAAAGCAATAGCGTCAGAAGGGCGGGAGTCTATCTTGTAAATCTCCCCTTCCTTTTCTAGTGTTATTTCCCCGTAAAAAATATCTTCTTCCATCTTCACAATTGTAACTTCTGTGATATTGATACCAAAAGTCTTGAGCATATTAGTGGTTAAGTCATGTGTTATTGGTCTTTTGGGAACGATTTTGTCTAGCTTTATTGC
>JALWNS010000104.1 GCA_027083655.1 Bacteroidales bacterium
CCAATAGTAAAGGTCAAATCATTTTCAAGCTGTACACCGTTTAAATCACGATAAAGTGGTGCGATAACTTCAAAGGCCAGTCTATGATCTTTTAAATAAGATTTTGTACCTGTTAAATTAACACCTATTCCATATTCTAAGATATTTCCACCATAATTATCAGGATCAGCCGTTTGAACTGGGGCAACAATTTCTGAGTCTATTCCATTAATAGAATCTTGTGTAGAGCCTATAATTCTTGCAGAAGTAGATATCCAAGGTGCCCATTTATAATTTCCCCATGCACTTAAAGAATGTTTATCTCCCCATGCATATCCTTCGGAATTTTCAGATTCAAGACGTATTTCTGCTGTATATTGCGCTCCCCAGCTCCACGAATTTTTGCTTCCCGTATAGGTTAGGCCAGGTAAAATATCATAAGTACCTGTCCCTAATTGCATGGCATAAGGTAAACGCAAATGAGGTGTTGCACCATTAGGTGCTAAAACAGTACCTGTTTCATCAATTGCACCTGTTGGTATATTTAACCCCATATTAAGATGAAGATGGTGAGTATTATTTTCAAAAAGCTGAAATAATCCAGTAATTTTTGTATCTCCCCAACCTTCACTTTTAGTAGTAAAGTTGCCTAGAATATTTGTTCCTGTACCACCAGCAAATGTTACATGATCCATTTCTTTTTCAAGGTAATTGGTCATAATCATAAGGGTGAGCCAATCTGATGGTGCATACATTGCACTAAGCATATGCATATCCATAGTCATATTTGTGGGAACAACACGCAAAGTTGGCGGTTGCCCAGCAATACCAGAAAATCTGTTGGCTCTAGTGGTTGCAATTGTTGTTAACCCGATACGATTTGTTCCTGTTCGGTTACCATCCATATTCATACGCATAGCACGATATGAAAACATAAAATCTCCTGCTTTATGCATATGAGAACCCATAACACCGATTGGGGCATAATCATTATGAATATGTTCTTTATCACTATGTCCAGCGTGAATACCATGATTGTTGATATGAAACTCTTTTTCTGTTGCTTGGGCAGATGAGAGTGTGATTGTGCAAGCCATGCCTGCAATAAGTAGAGTTTTGCTTATACGCATAACATTCTCCTGATTTAAAAGTTTAATTTTATTTAAAATGGTTTTTTTTAAGAAAAATCAGGAAATATAGGAGGTGCTCTGGCTTCAAAAGATATTGTTTGTTGTGAATAAATAATTTTATCTGCAAAAATAATATTTATTATTTTTATTTCAGATAGTGCAAGATTAAGATTTAAATTTTTATTTGTAATAACTTTATGTGTTTGTGCAAAAAAACAAAATAAACATTGTTCTGATGCTTTGTTCTTATTTTCAGGCTGTGCAGAGTTTGTGTTCTCGGACACAGGGACAAGTTTAGTTCCAAATGCTGTGCAGATTTCTATGAATCCATTTTGCTGACCAGATATAAATTTACAGGCAGGTGATATACTTGCCGTAATAAGAGCAAAGGCAAGTACAAAATGCATAAATACAGATTTAC
>JALWNS010000105.1 GCA_027083655.1 Bacteroidales bacterium
TTCTAATAGAGACTCCATGTGTGATGAGAAGTAGTTCAGTATATATAGAAATGAAAAATCATTAAATAATTTCTGATAATATTCATCTTTTGGTATTATTTCTTCAACATCCACTATTATTCGTTTGCTGCTTTCCGTGTCTTGAGGTATTATGTTCTTTTTAGTCTTTATAAATCCTATCTCTTCAAGCTTCTTTAGTATATGAGATGCGGGATATTTGGCGAGGGCATTTTCTTTTTTGCATAGACATATAAAAACAATAATCCTCTGTATTATTTCTTCAATTAAAGCATTTGATTTTATGACGCATTTATGATATACAATAGTTTCATATAATGCCTTTCTGGATGCAAAGAACGAATTTATTGCAGGTAGGGCTTTGTACATGGGTAAAAAGAAAAACCTTGTTTGGGAATCTTCGCCAGTTATGCCTGTTGACGCCTCCATGGTGGAGTTATGTATTTTTGCTAGTACAATATTATTAATAATACGGCTTATATCGAATTTTCCATCTTCGTGCCCAGATTCCTTCCAGTCTCTCAGCACATAATCCAGTCTATCTGCATCTATATGCCCATCAACGAGATGCGCCAGTCCACGAAAAACATCTTTCAGCTCGTCTCCATCAATATTGTTATACTCTTTCATACTTTTTACCAAGCCTAGAGATAGATATAGTAAGTATCTTGAATGATTTAAATCTTCTTCCTCTTCAGCAATTATATGTGCCAAGTCTCTGTAGTTTTTAATCATGTCATTTAATATATTCCCCCCTCTTATTTCGTGTATTGGTTTGGCGGACCTTCCAATTATATTTTGGCGGTATCCATCAAACTCACGGTAAATGCTGCGTATGAATTCTCTATCATTGACGCAATTGTGACCATCTTCTAAGAGTAATAGTATCGACTTTATTTTTCCTTCATCCATTCTGTATATAGCATTTTCAAATGTGTGACTGAAAGGAAGGTGTCCAATATCATGCAATAAACCATACATGACAATGGAGGCCCAAGCCATATCAATAATAAACCTTCTTGGTATATTGTACGTGTTGTTTCTATAGTTTATATCTATCGTGTCATAGAGACTGATTGGATCTCCAATAATCGGTGAATGATGATATAATGGCGAGTCAATATACTTTTGAAGAAGTTGCATCCCATTTCTGCCAATAAAATCATTGAGCCTACCCATCTCTGCACCAAACTCCTCTCTAGATAAATCACATATCTTAAGCGCAACCCCCCTCAGAAAATCATCCATATCTGCCTGCGATGCTTTTGAAATTCCAGATAAAAACATTTTTCCAGCTAAAAATCCCACCCCAAGCGAGTGAGCAAATCTAGAATTTTTATTTCCTGGAAAAGCAGCAAAGGCAGCACCATTTTGAAGAATATGATGCAATCTCTGAAAATATGGCGAATCAATAATAACTCTATGCAGTGGCGCAAAGTGCAAATAACCGTGTACTTTGCACTTGATGGGGGCAATATTCTTGATCGTCATCTTCGCATTCTCGCGC
>JALWNS010000106.1 GCA_027083655.1 Bacteroidales bacterium
GTATTATACCACCTAACTCCACCTTGGTAAGCAAAATTACGCTCTGGACGCAAATATTTATTTGCCTGGTGGACTGCATCATTATAATACATCTCGGTAAAAGTAGGGATACGCATACTTTGGTTTATTCCTGCAAAAAACCTTACATACCCCAAAACATTATAGCTTAAATCGGCTCCAAAATTGGGTAGCAGACCGAAAAAATCATTATATAAAGCAGTTGCTCCCAAAGATAATGTAAGACGGTCACCTTTATATATATGGTCTATACCTAAGACAAGGTTTGCTCTACTGGCACCATTGGTAAAATATTTATCTTTTTCGAATGGTATTTTTATCTGGCGTTCTAAACTGTCCCCCAGGATATTACTATTTACATAGCTATATTTTCCTTCAAATTGCAAATAAGTCACTCCCAGACCAGAATTTAAGGTTTTGTCCACTTCCAGGTTAAAACTGTTATTTGCGTGATAATTATGTCCTGTATAGTATATGCCAGGTGCCAAGTAAGCTGTATCTGTATCCCTGATAAAATACTGGCCATCAAACTGGTACCATCCATCTCCCTGGCGGAAAAGCTCAAATTTATCTTGTTGTCTCCGCCACGATGCCGTTAGTATCCACGACTGTTTAAATTTCATTGTTAGTGAAGCAAATTCCTGGTTATTTTCCTCGTATTGATAGGGATATTTAGGCGTATAAAAATTTAAAGCTCCAAATTTTTGGCTCAATAAACCTGCCTGTATAAACATCTTTAGGTTTCCTATTGTTTTTTGGTCAGTATAAAAGATCCTTGTCAGACTATAATCAGTGTTTTCGGTATATCCCTGTGATTGCTTAACTTGTGCTCCTATAAATCCATTTTTTGTGTTAAAATCTTTCGTCAAAAAAGTAGCTCCTACCACTGGCTTTTTGTTTTGCTCATATAGTCCCACATTTGTAGAAAAGAGATTATTACCTTCAAACCCTGTTATAATGTTTATTGCCCCGGTGTATGCTCCAATTCCATATTTTCTAGCATCTGGTCCCTGGAGTATTTCAATACGCTTTATCATTTCAGGGCTAACAGGCAAATTAAGCGAAAAATGACCTGTCTGGTAATCACTCACTTTTACTCCATTGACAAGAACTAAGACATCATTGAAACCGCTACCATTAAGAGAAATGTCTGCTTGAACATCACCGCTACCACGATACCGCAAATCAACCACAGCACTTAGCTTATCCAACAGATCCGCAATATTTAGCGGATTAAGACTTCGAATTTCTTCTTGGCTTATAACATGCAAAACCTTGTACTCTTTGTTTAAATACACAGGTTTTGTAAATGCATTTATTACTATCGTGTCAATCATAACGCTATTCTGGGCCATTAGAAAGCTTTGGCTAAAAATTACTATGATGAAAACTAGAAGCTTTTGCATCATTGACTTTTATTTAAAATTTTACCAAAACTAATTTTTTCGTTTAAACATAAACAGTTTTTCTCATTTTTGTTTTAACGGTATGAACATAAAACAGAT
>JALWNS010000107.1 GCA_027083655.1 Bacteroidales bacterium
CTGTTCCATTGCCATTATTGACAAGATGGATTTCAAGAAAATTTATAGCGTATCTGTTTGTCTCCAGAAACAATTCTATTTTGGGCTTTATCGCTTCGTCACTTAAAATCCTTATTTGTTTGGCTTGAATTAATCTCAGTCGAACCGTTTCAATTGCCAAAATTATTGTTAATATTGCAATCGCAATAGTAGCGTACGCATTCCATTCTGTGGCTCTTGCCACCCTATAGCTAGTATTTCTTCTGTCAGTTTTGACACCTTTATCTTGGTGCAATACCTGAGCCTTTGTATTTTTGTCATCTCTGATTTTACTAATTATTAGAGAATTATCTTTAACTAAAGTTGTTATATTATTCTCTGTAGCTATTATACCTTTCTCATCTGTTTGTGCCTTTAATTCTAATGATTTCTTTGGTGCATTAGATGCTCCTTGGATAGCTAGTTTTTCTTCTGCAAATAGATAACATGGCAGCAAGAAGAAGATAAAAGTGAGTATCATTAACTTTTTCATGTTGCGACCAATTTTAAATATAACACGACCAGGGTCACTTGCCGCTGTGAAGCGCCAGCGGAACAGCGGTCAAGTGCACCCATTTGTTGGGTAACTCATTTATCAAAAACTATTGCCATTGCAATTTTTAATTTTGATTCGTCCGAGATACCTTCAAGTTTCTTTAAATAGCTCTCATATTCGAGTTTAAAATCAAAAAAAATATTCTCCAAACTACTATTTAATGGAAACTTATGTAATCTGTTAATAATTTGTGAAAAAATAAAATCGAAATAATCATGGAGATTTTCCACTAAATATTCTATGTACAAGTGCCGAGAACTTCCACCATGTACCAATTCGTTTCTTACTCTATACATCCTTTGTAGGTGCCATCGGATTCTATTTTCATGTTCCATAAGTTTCTTCTTTGCTATTTTGGTAGATTTTAAAATGGAAGATAAATAATATATTCTATTCCTTAACAAAGGATTCTTATCACATGCACTATACAAGATTGACCTTGATGGTTGGGTTTCATCACTAACTAAAATATCAACAAGAGCCTCCAAGGAATTCCTTCCTTCTGCAGCACCTAATACCCTTTGATATTCGGTTTTTATACAACGCATTAAATCCTTATGCAAATATGCAACTAATTTCTCGTAATATGTTAAACATAGTATTGGTATACAATTTTCCAGAATAGTTTTTATGGTATTATGGGAAGCATCTGAACCCACTAATGTTTCAAGAGACGTCCAAAGACTAGAAAACTGATATTCAACTATTTTACTTCGTGTTCCAACAAGATGAGATTGCAAAGCACCTTCTAAACGATGACGCGTAGCATGTTCTATATTACCTGAAATAAATGGCCCTAAAATATCGTTTAAAGATTCGTCAAACAAATCATCATGTATATCCGGCCTCTTCATAGTAGCCATTGTCGGCAAATTTATAATGAAAGCTTTTTTAGGGGGGTCACCTTCATATATTAATGAATTGTCAGGAGGATCGAGTCTAATTT
>JALWNS010000108.1 GCA_027083655.1 Bacteroidales bacterium
CTTCTACACCATCCATCTTAGGCATTTTGATATCACAAAGGACAAGGTCGTAATCATTGTCTTTGATCATTTTGAGTCCTTCTAATCCGTCTTCGGCATTATCAACTTTGTAGCTGTCGTTTTCTTCTGATATTATCTTAGTAAGCACGCGTCTAATAGCTGCTTCATCTTCTATGATTAATATAGTACTCATGTTTTAATAATTTTTTATCCAATTAAAAATTTCTTTATAGGTTGGTTTTTTGCCATACATCAATATTCCGATACGGTAAATCTTAGCAGCAACCCAAACCACTCCTATAAATGAGAGCAATAATAGTGCCAATGCCGAAGCTATTTGCCACATCGGTACACCAAAAGGGATACGCATCATCATCACGATAGGCGAGGTGAGTGGAAAAATAGAAAAGAATGTAGCAATAGGTCCATTAGGATCACTCAAAACAGAAGCAAAACCAACATAAACACCCACTACTAAGTCAGGGGTATAACCAATAAACCAAGCATCTTTTTCTTCATTTGTGGTGCCTGTTTTACCAGCAAGGGGGCGATTTAAAGATTTTAATCTTATACCTGTTCCACGTTTTATAACACCTTCCATAATTGATACCATTTGATAGGCATTTTGCGGTGATAAGACTTGCTCTCTTGTATCTGGAATATCAGGTACAGCTTGCCCTTTCCAATCAATTAAAGGACCGCACTTATTGCAAGGGCGAGTATCTGTTTTAAAAATAGTTTTACCATCTCTGTCTTGTATTCTATCAATAAAGCTGGGATATATTTTTTTGCCACCATTTACAATGCTGCTATAGGCGGCAACCATTTTAAGTAGTGTGGTTTCTCCCGCTCCAAGCGCCATAGATAAGACTTCTGGCATATTTTCAATGACATTTAGGCGTTTTGCAATTTCTGCAATTTCATTCATACCTAATTGATGCGCAAGCCTAACAGTCATTAGATTTCTTGATTTTTCTATACCTATTCGCAATGGAGTATAGCCATAAAATTTCTTAGAGTAGTTGCTAGGGCGCCATTTTCCTAATTTTCCGCCTTGGTCTAAAACAAAAGGCGCATCAAGTACCAATGTCGCGGGTGTATAACCTTTTTCTAAAGCTTTTAAATATACAAAAGGCTTAAAAGCAGAACCAGGCTGACGCTGTGCCTGTGTTGCGCGGTTAAATTCACTAATTTCATAACTAAAGCCCCCAACAATGGCAAGCACACGCCCTGTATGAGGATCCATAGCAATAAGCCCGCCTTGTACCTCAGGTATTTGGCGATAATGATATATTTTTGTTCCATCTTCTAATTTCTCACCAGAAAATTCTGTAAGTATAACATCACCTTCCTTTAAATTTTGTGAAACAGCTGTAATTTCTGGTCCCATTTTAAAACTGGATATTCTTTTTCTTGCCCATTTTACTTTATTCAAAGTAATTATTCCTATATTGCCATTTTTAAAACCTATTTTTGCTCTTGCATTATTCGATTTTAGAACAACTGCTAAACGCCAAT
>JALWNS010000109.1 GCA_027083655.1 Bacteroidales bacterium
AATATATTCAATTATCGTCATCTTTATTTGATTGTTCGTTATTATCTGGATCATTAATAGTAATCTTCAAAATATCATTCAATCCCGAGGTTATGCTAAAAAAATTAATATTTTCATCTCCTTCTATTTTAATTTGAATACCTGCATCTTTTAAATTCTCATGTATTTCTTGCAGTTTTTCCTCAAGTTGCTTTTTCAGTTCTTCGTTTTCATAAAGTAAGTCATCAAGATTAGTTTGCAAACCTTTAATTATTTTTTCGTTTGCTTCCATTTTTACTATTATCTCAAGGCGTTCCCTTGCCCGTCTGTAATCAGAAAGAATATTTTTAAGCAATTGAATAAACTCTGAAATTGCATCTGCTACTGCTGGTTCTTGTAAAAGTTCTGAACTCTTAGATAAAATCTGAATTGTTTTTGCAACTATGTCCATTACTGTTGTATTTATTTTTGTACCTATAGCCAAGTCTTAAGACAGCAAGGCCTTTATCTTGCTGTACGTGCTCTCTTTTACAGGCACCAGAGGCAGGCGCAGCTCATTCTTAATCAACCCTTTGATACTGAGCGCTGCCTTGATACCTGCAGGGTTGCCATCCTCAAAGATTGCATTTGTCATTGGCAAAATCTTGTAGTGCAGCTTGCGTGCCTCATCATATTTACCTTCCAGTGCCAGGCGTACCATGCTAGACATCTCCTCTGGATAGGCCATTGCCACAACCGAAATAACGCCCTCTACACCAATAGATATAAGAGGCAAAGTGATAGCATCATCACCTGAGAGGACTGTAAAATCATCAGGTTTATTACGAACAATCTCCATTATTTGGCCAAAGTCTCCTGAGGCTTCTTTGATCGCCATAATATTAGGATGCTCGGCCAGACGCAGGGTTGTCTCGGCATTAATATTTGACTTTGTGCGGCCTGGTACGTTATAGAGAATAACTGGCACTGGCGACACTTCTGCTATTGCTAGGAAGTGCTCATAAAGTCCACGCTGGTTTGGCTTATTGTAATAAGGAGCCACGGACAGAATAGCATTTATACGGGAAAAATCACCCCGTGCCTTTATGCTATTAATTACTGCCTGTGTGTTATTGCCGCCAAAGCCCGCTACAATTGGCAAGCGCCCATTATTTACTTCGATAACAAAGTCCAGTACCTGGTTGCGTTCGTCTGACGTGAGAGTGGCACTCTCGCCAGTGGTTCCCAGCACTACGAGGAAGTCAATGCCTCCTTTTATGAGATATTCCACAAGATTGCGTAAAGCAGGGAAGTCGATTGTTTTATCTTTGTTAAAAGGCGTAACTATAGCTACACCTGTACCACGTATTTTTTTGTTTGCCATATTACCTGGTTTTTATTGTGGTTAAAAATTTTATTACTTGGTCTACGAAGCTTAACAACGAATCAGAACTTGTCTTGATCAATATATCAGCATGAGTATCATCACCGAAATAAGGCAAAGCTACCTGACGTGCCCTGAGTAATGATAAAAAATATTCCATTACAACGTTTCTGCC
>JALWNS010000110.1 GCA_027083655.1 Bacteroidales bacterium
ATAGGATAATTTGGACTGCCTGATTGTATCAATGCATCATCAGAAGTGCCAGGTATAAGGCCATTTAGCCAGTTAGCACTATTATTCCAGTTGTTATCTGCCTGTCCTATCCATGTATAATAAGTAACTACGGACTTAGAAGCTTGTGGTGTATTACCGTAAGCACCGAGGTTAATACGGTTACCGCTTTGTGGCTCGTTGCTATAGTCAGATGCTGGATCTCCTGCGTCCAGGGCAGGGGATGTAGAGGCATCAGTGGTCCATGTTCCGCTAGAGGCAGTCAGTGGTGGCCATTGTCCAGAGTGATATGAGCCTTGTGTGGATTGGATGTGAAAATCACGGTTTGCTGTGTCCACAAACAGTGGATCGGCACTGAGGTCATTAGTTCCTGACCCTGTCCAAGAGGTAAGGTCTGCCAGTTTGGTACCATTCTCTTCTATCAAATTTGTATTAGTCCAGCTATAATACAAGTTGTAATCACTTGTGTATGTGGAGCTGTTTTCAAACCTTGCTGCAACATAATCACCACCGTCTTTAGCAGTAAAGATGTTATTTTTTATCTGATAACCAGATCCTGAAATTATATGCAAGCCTGCTCCATAGTCGCCAGGACTAATTTTTTCGTCTCCAGTAACGAGAAAGTCATCACCAATCCACCAATACGAAGTTGAGCCTTGACCAGAAACATTTATTACATAATGAATGTAAAGACTATCACTTGATGGAGTTATGTTTGTTGCTTCTCCTTTTACATATGAACTCTGTGTGCCGGAAAGGTCTAAGAAAGTTGTCCAAGTATTGTTGTCAAAGCTATACTCTGCTAGCATATATTCAGAGCTGGTCATATATCCATCTGATCTTCCCCAGGCAGAGATAGTCAGGTTTGTGTATTCTGATACATCAATAGCATCAAGTTTAAATAATGTTCCGTCTTGGTATGTACCAACTGAATGAGTTGGGCTAACGTAATAATCTGGATCCCCAGAGTAATCTAAAATGCTACCTTGATTTGTTGTTCTCCAATCTGTAGCACCAGATTCAAAATCTTGGTAATAAATAACCACACCTGTCCTAGGAGAAAGATGGTGGCCATTACCAAATGTTGTATTGTTTATGATAACAGTATTATCTGATGCTTCTATTTTTATACCATCCTCATAGTTATCATAAGTAAGGTTATTAGAGACTTGTGAGCCCATAGCATTTTTTACATAGATACCAGATCCGCTAATAGTATTTGTAATTTTATTGAAAGAAATATTACTATAGTAACCCTCTGTGTATATGCCTGCAAGGTTTGCGTTTAAGATGTTAAAGCCTGTTATCTGTACATAGTCCACAGTATTTTGTATGCCGTAATCTTGAGAAGAAGCATCAATAACAGGCAGTTCTCCTTCGGCAGGTCTGAGTACCAGGTAGTTACTAGCATCCGGCTTAAGTCCAACGGGAATTTGTACAGATTCGTTGTAAGTACCAGAGTATACTTCTATAACTTTGGCAGTGTCAAAGGCATTGGATTGCCACCAGGCGTACAAGCCTTGTAGTGCATCGTTAATGGTACTATGCATATCTATTCCAGTTCCTACAGGGATAACGTTACGTGCCCTGAGCTGGATAGAGTATGTACCTGTACCACCATTATTTACAACCTCAAGGGTGCCTGAAGTATAAGGACCAGGGTTGAATGTAGCATTAATAGTATTCTGATCAACAACAGTGTATGAGGCTGCATCCACACCACCAAGACGCACCGCAGTGATATTGTTAAAGTAATTTCCTGTTATAGTTATTGCCGTGCCCAGGTCTGGGTAGATATAGCTCTTAGATGTGCTAGTAATCAAAGGGGAATGAATATTTGTGGTACCTGAACCTTCTACTCCAGGAGTTAAATAGCACTTTGTAGCAAGTGTATATTCGTAAATTGCAACGAAATATGTTGTACCTTCTTTTAATCCCGTGACAGTCACAGAGTTTCCTGTACCATTGTAAACCACATAATTTCCTGTACCTATTTGATCACCAGAACCGAAAGAAGAGTTTGCTATGTAATCAGAGCCAATATTTGGATCTGTATTAACCGCAGACCCCTCACGCATTACGACTAACACAGCATCTCCATCTCCGCGTGTCCAATTGATAGTTAGTGACGTGTAATCAGGCGTAAACGTAATGTTAGATGCTTGTGTGGCAGGAGGTGTACAGGTAGGATCTCCTGTTATACTAAAATCATCAATAGCAATGTCACCGTCATAACTTGTTCCTGAGGTGGATGCTATACGGAAGATAACATTTGGTTGTCCGTCAAGAGATGAAATATCAATCGAGGCTCTGAACCAAGCTTGCCCTTGATCTCCTGAAATAGTGGCGGCTGTATTACCAGTACTTTCCCAGGTGACATTAAGGTCGGTCCAAGAAGTTCCACCGTCAGTAGAGTATGATACAGGTCCTAGTGTTCCGCAATTGGCACCATACATGTAGTAAAAGAATTCCAGTGACAGGTTTTGCCACCCAGAGAAATTAAATTCAGGAGTTAGTAAAAACGCAGATGTAGCAGTACTAATCCCGGAGACTTCTGTATATAGGTATTTACCACTACCAGAGGTATGGTCGCCATCTGGACCAGTATTTAAAGAGGCAGTGCTACCTTGGTTAACACTCCAGTCAAGGGAGCTTTCTGACTGGTCGTTTGTCCAACATTGCTCCAGTTCTACAGATGTTCCGATACCCCCAATATTGACGGTAAATTGATCAAAGGTTTGTACATAAGGAATACGGTTATCCCAAACATTAAAAGTTTTGGACATTGAGTTATTATCAGGATTATCATCAATACCACCGTTAATATTAGTAATTTCAACTAGAATAGTGTGCTCTCCATAATCAAGCGCTATAGCAGGGAATGTAATGATTACAGATTGACCTTGGGAGAGCGAACCTGACCAGTTTTGAGATTGAGCTGTTCCACCATCAAGTGTGTAGGAGATAGTAAAGCTAGTTATATCTGTGGTACCGATGCAAGATACTTCGAAAGAAGGAGTGATTGATGTAGCGTCGCAGTATTCATCTGTAGGCACGATTATTTTACTGATCGTGGCGTCTAATGTAGGTGGTTGATAGCAGTCTGAGACCCAAACGCCTCTACCATAAGTTGATGCAAAGATTTTAGTATTAGCCGGGTTAGAGTTGTCGTAATGGAAATCCAGGTCAGTGATGGAAACAAACGGGATTCCGTTATTGAATAGCTGCCATGGATTATTGCCATACTTGACCCATATACCTGCGTCTGTGCCGACATAGACTTCATGTACAGTTGTATTTTGTTTGTTTATGGCAATAGCACCTGCAGGCACTTCTGGCAATCCATCTGAGATATTAGTCCAGGTATTTCCCCCGTCTGTGGTCTCATAAACTACGTTGTTATCATAACTACCCATACAAAGGTATACATGGTTGTAATCATTAGGGTCAATTGCAATATCAGTCACCATATTAGGAGGCAGACCAGATATCAGGGTATAATTGCGTCCTGTATTGTCTGATTTCCATACTCCTGAAGGACTGGCAGTCCAAATAATTAAGTTTGTTCCGTCGTTGTAAACATCCAGCGCCCGCAGGTAGTTGGTCCCATCCAGGGCAGTGCCAGTCATGTCAGTATTTGTTGTACCAATGTATCTCTCCACTCTATCAGTGCCGATGTAGATTGTATTACCATTCAGAGGGTCTGCTTGGAGAGGACCTGCCCAGGCTGCTGTGCCGCTTGATCTTATACTTGTCGAAGATGACCATTTATCGGTTGTATAATCTATTTGTAGGTTGGTGTATGTACCCCATTGCACGTTATCATCCGTAGGATCAATATCACAGTTCATACCATCCCCACCTTTAACATCCCTCCACAGGCTAGCACCTGCATCTAGAAGTTTTGTTCCATTATCCTGAAAGCCTGCGATCACTTCATCTGCTACATTATCGGCTACTCCAATGCCATAAATTTGACCATTGACTAAGCCTGCAGTTATATTTGTCCATGTACTATTTGAGCCATCTGTTGGGTTGTCTGAATAATAGATACCTCCATCATTAACATCAAAGAGCCGGTTGTCTGAAGGGCGGAAATAAGCATTATGATGGTCTGCATGGATAACTGGTGCTCCGGCGGTATTATAGCCTATGTAGTCAGTCCAACACGTTACTACGTAGAAGCTATTACCACCGTCTGTGGAAATCCATGAGTTTACACCACCGACGTATACTATGTCAGGGTCTGTATTGGATACAACTATAGCAATATCATAGAAAGCCTGTCCCCCTTGTGAAACAGTTCCTTTTGTATCCCATGAGAACAGGTTTTGTCCTGTTTGCTGGCCGTCCCATACCATTGTCCAGGTCTGACCGCCGTCGTCTGAGCGATATATGCCATATAGACCCATATCAGCTCCATTTCCTGTTATTATATATGCCCTATTGGGGTCAGAAGGAGCTACCGCTACATCACAGCGGTATTCATTGCTTGTTCCGTTGAAAGTGGCAGTCCATGTCTCACCATCGTCAGTAGATAGAAATGCCTTAGGTGTCCAACCGTCAGTAGTAGCTATGAGTCTGGCAGGATTACCATTACTCGTGGATCCAGAGATAAGCTCCATATCTATAAAATTACCTCCTTGTTTAAAAGTCCACGTTGCACCAGCATCGGTGGACTTGTATATTCCTATGGAAGTGGCTACCCAGATTTTATTTTTATCATTAGGATCGATAATTATTCTGCCTATTGTTGCTTGCTCTTTTGCCTGGAAAGTGAGGCCTGTTTTCTGCCATGTCTGTCCGCCGTCATTTGTCTTTAGTACTCCAATAGAAGGGTCATCAGTAGCGTCACGGTCGCCAGTTGCAATATATATGACAGGATTGGTATTTGCATCATAATCAGGAGGTAAAGCAATATCGCTTACACCCAGGATTTGATTACCGTCAGTAAGGCAGGTCCATGTCTGTCCCCCGTCTGTAGTTTCCCATACACCACCTGAAGGTGCTCCTATCCAGAAATGAAGGTCGTTATTGGGATCAAAAGCCGCACAGTTAATTCTGCCTGTACCCCTATCATACGCATCAATATTAGCAGGACCAATGGATTGCCATGTGCCTCCTACTGATTTTATTCCTATGGTTTGAAATTGTGAAATAATATCAAAGGCCGAAACGGCAGGAAATTCTTTTGTGATTGGGTCAACTCGTGGTTCCCAATACCATTCCCATCGTTTGAACTGGTAATATCCAGGAATGACTGATTCATCAAATTCTTTTTTGACCTTTAGGTAATCAGGGTGTGTCTCCCTATAATCCTTGGCATATCTATCAAAAGCTTGTTGAAAATCAGTAAGTGTATAAGTTTCTTTCTTAGGAAGATAGCTACGCCATGGCTGGGCGTATGTATGCCCAACTATCACAAAAACTAACAAAGCCGTTAAGAAAAATCTAAATTGTGACTTCATTTTTCTAGTATGTAAAATTTTAGCAAAATTATTAAATAATTCTTTTTTTAACGTAAAAATTTTTTGTTTGGTTTCAATTTTGTAGTATAATTTTTTTCAAAGTCCATAAAAAAGCCTGGACGCTTGGACGCCCAGGCTAAAAAAAATTATTATAGTTTGTTAGTTAATTAGCGCTTCCTTTGGCCGTGTTTCCATACCTCTGTGGAGATGAGGTTGCCTTGTTTATCATAGAATTTCCATTTGCCATGTTTCTTGCCATTGGAATATTTGCCTTCGGCTTTTATCTGGCCACTGCTGTAATAGAAAGTAGCTTTCCCATCACGAAGCCCATTGTGATATTCGATTTTTGCCTTTATCTGTCCATTTTCATAATATTGGATAAGTATGCCATCGACAAGGTCATCTTTTATGTAAAACTCTGCTAGCTTAGAATTAGCACTATTATCATAGAAAATCTGTACCAGGCCATTGAGTTTTCCGTCCATGTCAAACATTTGTGTCATTTTCAGGTTTCCGTCCGGATAAAAAATTCTCCATTGCCCAAAAGGATGACCGTTTTTTATTTCTCCTTGCATGAATATTTGTCCATTGTCATAATAAACAATGCGCGTGCCGTCGTTAAAAACAGTATCTCCCAGGTCAATTTTGAATTTCATGCTGTCAATATCCTGCAGGAGGCGGTCAACCTGGGTTTGTTTCTCCATCTGGTGGAGGATAATATCAAGTGAAGCATGAGGATCGTATATGGATGCAATATTGATTTTCATCAAGTCCTTTTCAGCGGTCAATTGCAGAGCTATCTGGCTAAAGCCTGTTATGAGATCTTTGTTTTTGATTAACTCCCGGCGGTCTTTCTCTGTAGTAAAGAATAGAAGATTCTTGAACAACAAAGGTGTGTTGATATAAGCAAAGAATGTATTTTTCCTGTTAAAGTTATCAAGAAAGTCAATGAATTTGTCATTGGCATTAAGTGTGTATCCGGCCAGGTAGTCGTCTATTACTTTTTCCAGTGTCTGGGGTGAATTGCTAAAAACAACGTAATTGCCCATTATGGTGAAATAAGGTTTTTCTATATCTGCAAACAACCGTCCGAAAAACATACGGAAGAAACCATTAATCTTTAGCAAAGAGATGGTATAGCCACGGTAATTTATTTCTTTGAATTTCAGGGGACTTATGCGGCTAATTTTTTTTGTAAGAAGATCCAGTTTTTCTTTTGCATCAATAGGGTTTGGCGTGTGAACGGTGATAACAATGTCTTCGGCACGCTTGCCATATTCGGGCGAAAGCTTGTACACGGCTATTTCATTTCCTATCCAGGAGAAAATATCTTTTTCTATGTCTATGCCCGAGATGTTGCGTAATACATTGATTGATTTTTCTATTTCGTATGCCTGGCGGGGCTCTTCTTTTTGGAAAGCTTGCATGAAATTTTGGTAAAATTCGGTGTAGTCAGAGAAATTGAGTGCAACCATTGCTGCCGTCTGGTCTGAGAGGATCTGGTAGATATTTAATATAGCTGGACGACTAAGGGAGAGAGCTTTAAAATAACTATTGCTAGTGTCTATGGATGCTATGCCTTTGAGGGACAGTTTATTGTCTATGATATTAAGGTCTAAAATGGCATATCCAA
>JALWNS010000111.1 GCA_027083655.1 Bacteroidales bacterium
CTAATATATAATGCGAAGAGCAAAATATTAAAAATACACAAGGAGAAAGAATGAAAGTAACTACTTATGTAAGAGACGCAAAAACAGTTAGAGGTATAGATGTAACAAAAGAACAATTAGAGAAATTGGTTTTAGATTATACATTTATTTCTGTCTCACAAAAAGATAAAGAAGTTATTGAGCAAATGGACGATGGTGAATATGTTGGAACTATTATGGGTGATATTGATGCTATTTTCACAGGAAGCTTCGAAGAAACACCTGATTGTTGGTTAGTTAGTAAAGCATCTATGAAAGTTTACAAAACACTAAATGATGAATTTAATATTGCAGAAGCGATCGCTCTATTAAAAGCAGGATATAAAGTTGCTAGAAAAGCATGGAATGGAAATAGAAATGATAAAGGTGAACTTGTTATTAGAATGTTCTTAGTATATGTTCCTGGTTCTAAAGTAACTGTAAAAGACAATACACCTTATGCTAATGCAGTTGGCGCTGGTACAGAATTAACTATCCATGAGCATTTAGATTTAAGAACACCTGCAGGTACTATTCAACCAGGTTGGGTAAGAGCACAACCAGATTTATTTGCTACAGATTATATTGTAGTAGGATAAAATAGTGCATATTATAACCAAGTTCGCTTGGTTGCCTACTAGACTAACATCTGGTAAAACTATCTGGTTGAAAAACTATTTAGTTTATGTTAAAAAAGTTTATCCGCATACTGATACATATATAAATGTTCTTATGCCACCACGACCATATTACATAATACTTCGAAAAGAAGAAATAAAAAATTAATATTGTTATCTATATTGATACAAAATAAAACAAAAGGAAAAACATGAAAGAAACACTAAACGAACTTAAAGCAAAAGCATTAGCAGAACTAGAAGCATTTATTAACAGAGCAGACGCAGAAAATAAAGATAAATTCTTATTAGCAGCACATATTGATGCAGATGTTACTTGGAAAGATCTTAAAACAAATGAAATTAAAACAGGTTATGTGCTACATATGAGTATCTTCAACAATGAGGTGCAAGATGGACCACAAATTGATACTACATATGTTAGATTCACTAAAGATGATGATATTGAAGATATTAAGAAAAGAATTGCAGAAGCATTCCCAACACAAGAACAACTTGATGAAATGAAAAAACAAGAAGAAGCAAGAAGAGCATTCCAAGAACAAATGCAACAACAACTACAAGGAATGTCTCCAGAAGAAGCAGCACAAGCAGTTAATCAAATGCAACAAGCAAAGTACAGATTTATCTACGAAGAACTTTTTGTCAATCAACTGACGCTCATAAAACAAAAAAAATTAAAAAACGAAATCGTAAAAGGTATCAAGATAACGTCAACAGGCAAATTTTTGAATAAATTTTATAATGAAAAACTGCCATTCGAACTGACAGATGCACAAAAACGCGTTATAAAAGAGATTTATAATGATATGCGTAGCGGAAAACAATGCAACCGCCTGTTGCAAGGC
>JALWNS010000112.1 GCA_027083655.1 Bacteroidales bacterium
AAGTCTTACGTAAGTGTTGGAGAAGCTTTAAAGAACAAAATAATAACAAACAAGAGTTTAAAAAGCTTGAAGCCAGAATATTAAAAAATACTTTTGATATCTGTTGCGCAGTACAAGGCTTAACACAAGTCGAGAAAAAAGAGGCGTTAGAAGAACTAAAAAATTTGAAGAAAAGGGAAAACTATGAGTAATTTAACGAATAAATATCAAGCATGGGGCTTAATTATATTTTTTGCATTATTAATCACCATAGCACTATATATTGGGTTTCTATATCTTTCTTGGGAGTGGGGAAGTAATTGGGGGTCTTTCGAACAGCATTTACATGTTTGGCAACGAATAATTAGTGAGATACGAGTACTTAAAACAGATACTTATTATAAATATATCTCCGTAATGAATGATTATTCACGAGAATTATTTCTTCATCTTCTTCTACCCTTATTCGCTGCAGCATTAATTGGAGCAACTTTTTCCTTTAAAATGCTTTATATTAAAGGAGGGCGAGATACAGGCATTCATATCGATGGGTCAAAATTATATCAAGGAAAGTATGCAATTAAGCACGCCCATAAAAGTATAAAAAAAGAACTAAAAAACAATAAAACCCTTGGTTTAAAACTTCACCCTGATGTTGTCATTACACAAGAGCAAGAGGTGGGTAATCTCCTTGTTACAGGTGCTCAAGGCTCTGGTAAAAGTACGATCATAAAACCACTAGTTAATAATATAATCAATAGCGGTAGTCGTATGCTAATTTATGACGCAAAAAGAGAATATACAGAACTTTTTTGCCAAAAAGGTCACTTTCTCTTAAGCCCTACTGATAGGCGCTCACTTTGTTGGGATATTTCTGCTGATGTTACTTCACCTGAAGTTGCTTTAGAGATAGCATCTTGCTTCATTAGCCAAACAGGTAAAGATCCTATTTGGTCAAATGGTGCTCGTATAATATTAGCAGGGTGTATGGTTGTTTTGATGAATACTCATCCCAATTGGTGGTGGGCAGAATTGAAAGAATTGCTTAATAAACCCACCAAAGAGCTAAATGAATTGTTTAGAAAATATTATCCTGATGCGGCTAAACTGAGCTTAGAAGACTCTAAAACAACAGATAGTTTTATGATGGAATTAACAACTAAATTAAACTGGTTGGACTATGTAGCTAAAGTCTGGACAAAAAAAAGTAAAAATAAATTTAGTGTAACCAAATGGATTAAAGGAAAACACAATCTACAATCTTTAATTATTCCAAACAACCCAAAATATTCATCTATATCAGCACCTTTATGTGCAGCAGTTCTATCAATTATCGTTAGAGAAGTGCTTTCTTTACCTGATAATAAGCAAAAGTTTTGGTTTGTTCTTGATGAATTAGCAGATTTGCCCAAAACAGATGCATTAGAAAAGTGGTTAGCACTTGGGCGTTCAAAAGGCGCCAGAACCATTGCTGGCACGCAAAATATTAGTCAACTTCAGGCTATTTATGGTGATGCACACAC
>JALWNS010000113.1 GCA_027083655.1 Bacteroidales bacterium
GTTTATTATTTATCTGTGATAGTTGATATTGAATTTCTTCACGAATACGAGGATGCAATATTTTTTCAAGATTTTCCAATGCCTTAGCGTTTGAAAATACCTTTTTCTTTAATAGTGCCCGGTTAAGCTCACCATTTTCAAGAATAACCTTATCCCCAAATTCTTTTTTTATTTCTATCAAGGCACCCTGACCCGGTTTAACAATATCTTTAGCAATCTGGTCAGCATCAATAATCGGTATACCTAAAACACGAAAGGCATCAACTGCGGTACTTTTTCCACAGCCAATGCCTCCTGTCAGGCCTACTTTTAACAACACTTAGACCTATAGTAAAAAGAGTCTAGGCGTAGACAGACTCTTTCCCAAACTTTTTGGTTAAAAAGTAGTAAAAAGCTACACGAGATTTTTGACGAGAGTCTTTCAGTTTTTCACAAACTTCTTTAATCGCCTCATCAAGCTCGGGGCCATCTTTCAAACCCAGTTTTTTGATAAGGAAATTCTTCTTTACGGTATCAAGCTCCTTTTGATCAGAGCACGATACAAGACTGGCATCTCTATTATGCACGGAAGGCCCCAAGCCTTTAAATACCGCTGTAATCAATGCTTCATCTGCCCCTGAATCAAACTTTTTTACGTTTGCTATTGCATCTTCTACTTTTGCCATACTACTCTCCTTTGACTGATTAATTATCAAAATACCCATATAACAATTTGATTTTAAATGGATAGTGCCTGATTAGCAAGTAATCAACTATTGGCTTAAATTCCCCCACAGCCTTTACGCACTTTATACAGTAATAATAAATCACTGGCTTGTCCTTATTCTTTTAACGAGAGAATATCACCTTATTCCTTCAAGGCTTATATTTGCTTATGTTTACCAGTCAGGCTGCATAATACGTTCTGCCTCTTTAGCACTAGCCAATTGTTTCTGTATACTCTGTATGTACCCAGACATTTCTTGAATTAACGCAGCGTTACTCTTCGCAACATCACCGTTTTCAAGAAGCATATTATTCTCAAAGCCAAGGCGTACGTTCCAATCCCTGTTTACAGCCTGCTTACAAGCCGGGAACTCTTCATTACCAAAGGCGCAAACCATAACACTACTCGCAGGCACATCAATTTCACGATGTAAATCATCCAGCTGAAACGCACCTTGTGCATGGGATTTACCAAGTACCAGTAATACGGGGTAAGCTTTTCCAGGTAATATCCCCTCATCAAGCCATGTTAAATAACGCGACAAATCAAGGTGATTATATAAGATGATCTGAGGAAAAATATTGTTCTCACGCATCAAGTTAAAATTTTCATACACATCAAGGTCGTCCAGCTTTCTGATTTCCCTGATCGCAATTGAGACACCAGCAGGCTTGAGTACATGAATCATGCCAAATTGCTCATCCGGTGTATATTTCCCCACGGCCTCGGTAGTTACCTGAATAAAGATGCCATCATCTGTTTGCTGTTTAATTTGTGTGATTGCTTCCTGATAAT
>JALWNS010000114.1 GCA_027083655.1 Bacteroidales bacterium
TATTTATTTTAATAAATTTTTGAAATTTTAAATTTTTATTACTATGGAAAAATACTTAAAAGAATTCGTTGACCTTTCTGTAATGTATGCACCTAAGGTTCTTGGTGCTCTGGCAGTACTGGTAGTAGGTCTGTTTATCATCAAAATTATCCGTAAAAGTCTTGCAAAGTTATTCGAAAAACGTAAGATGGATCCCAGCCTTTCCTCGTTTCTTATTAGTCTGATAAACATCCTTTTACAGGCGCTTCTATGGATAAGTATTCTTTCTATGGTAGGAATAGCGATGACCTCATTCATTGCTATTTTGGGTGCAGCAGGACTTGCTATTGGCATGGCTCTGACCGGTACTTTACAGAACTTTGCTGGGGGTGTTATGATTCTCCTTTTCCGTCCTTTCAGGGTAGGTGATTACATTGAAACACAAGGCATTGCAGGCCTTGTAAAAGAAATACAGATGTTCAATACTATTTTAAAGACTCCCGATAATAAAACAATAATTGTCCCCAATGCTCAACTGTCGAACACTATAATGACGAATTATTCTACAGAAACGCAAAGACGTATTGACATAACTGTGGGTATTGGCTATGGTGATGATGTTGCTAAAGCAGAGCAGGTCTTGAATGATCTTTTTGCACAAAATGATAAAATTCTCAAGGAACCCAATCCTTTTGTAGGAGTAGTAGAGCTAGGTGATAGCTCTGTTAATCTGGCCGTTAGGGTATGGGTCAATAGCCCTGACTACTGGGATGTCTATTTTTGGCTAAACCGTACAATCTACGAAGAATTCTCCAGACAAGATATCAATATACCTTATCCTCAGCTTGATGTTCACCTTTCACAAGATTAAAAAAAAAAACGGCTGTCCAGAGGACAGCCGTTTTTTTTAAAAGCTCATTCTCACTCCAATATTCAAACCTATATTGCTCATAGGGAAACGTACCTTAAGAAGATCCGTTGGCTCATCATTTGGATGGTTAACACTCAAATCCTGCTCGTATGTCCTGTGAAAAATAAATTCTTTATCCTCAACATCCAAATTAGAAAGATTATCTGTACCATTAACTTCAAATTTTACAATTTCAGCCTTTGCAGGTGAATATGATAATGACATAACCTGTAATTCTGCAAATAAACTCATATTTTCGGCCAGGTCATACGATGCACCTAGTGCAGAACTCATTCCTAAGGATATTCCACCTGTAAGCTTAACTTCCTGATCTGTAGTCTGGCCATTAATATTTGAAAAATACGATATTTTAGCCCCTCCCAGATTTACGACAGGACCAAATTTAAGAAACAAATTTGCAAAACCAATATCCGAATTCATAACAAGCATTGGCACTATCTGGAACATGTTTGCCTGGTAAGCAAAGTGTTGCTCCGAGTTATACAATATTCCCACAATCGTCACCTTACTTGTCTGTGTAGCTTCGATCCGGTCTCCCATTAAAAAACCAAAATCTACTTCCAGTGCCAAAGTCTCTGAAACCTCCGTTCCTATAGCACCTTTTATATTTAGTCCCTGCCCCAAAGAGATAAAATTCTGGTCAAAAGTGGCAATACTTTCTACCCGTTCGTAATTATACATTGGATAGATAATCTCCCCGTAAACCGAGGACGCAGGGTCTAAAAAAGTTGCTCCTGCCAAAGGCATACTATATCCGGCATAGAAATTTGCATATACCTGAGCCTCTGCTTTTAGTCCAAACATTGCAGTTATAACAAAAACAACTAATAACTTCTTCATAACTAAGATTTTTTATTTATTTCGCTACAAAGAAAACAAATTTAAACGTCTGTTAAAAATTAATTTTTATAGAATCAACCTCAAATGAATAACCGGCAAACAGGCCCAGACCATTTTCCACATTAACCTTAATATTCACTGGTTCTACAAATGGATTATTTGTTGTGCGGTAATACAAATCCAGACTCTTATAAAAATCGTACAAATCTTTACTTAACCTCGCCACAACAAAGTAAAGCGTTATACTATTGTTAGCAATATCAGTAGTGGCATTAATCTCAAAATCCACCTCTAGATCCCCCTGTGTGTAGATACTAGGTGTATACAAAAGTCCACTAGCTCCATTGCCTAATGGCATGATAATACTAGTAAACTCTTTAATCCCGCCTGGTCCACGCGAAAAATTCTGCTCTGGAAAATCAAACCATAATTTTTGGCCATCACTATACCCGTACCCGGCAAAAGCATAATAATAATCACTTGTATTAATAAGCCTCAGCACTACCTCTGCATCTAACCATAATTGATTAGTATCTTTGAAATATCCACTATATACCACAGTGTCTTTTATCAAAATATCTTTTATAACGAAATCTGGCTTACTAGGCACAGAATCTTGTGCCCATGCATTCTTATTTAATGCTTCAACTTCTATACGGTACACATGGCCTTCCCTAGCTATCGAAGTTGACTGGTAATAACCATAGGAACCTAACAAAACATAAGACAATTGTTCAACAAAATTACCATCTTCATACAACTTTACTATTGCGTTATCCAAAAAATTATCCTTGGTAAACCTGCCAGGTATTGCACTTTTATAAACCCACACTAAGAACGTCGAATCTTTGGTAAAAACAGAGCTTATACCGAGCTTGGGCTCATAATTGTCCTGGTCATAGATATTTATATCCTTATAGCAGGCACTTAATAAAAACGTTATAAAAACAAATATAAAAACAAATCTTTTCATGAGTTATAGATTTTTATTTCCATGTAAATTTGTAAGATATAAAAGGCATAATTGGAAAGATAGAATATACGCGAAGTGTACTTGTCTGCTCTCCAGTGTTATAGTCATATTCTTTGTTCAACGTAGTAAAGAAAGGATTGATATGATTATAAACATTATATACACCTAGCGTCCATAGTCTTGTACCCTTCTGGCGTTGTTTATAAAAATTAATGCTCAAATCCAACCGGTTATAAGAAGGTAAACGGTATGAATTTCGTCCACCATAATAGGTTATTGTATTAAAACTCTCTGCAGGTAAACCATACTGGAAACCGGTATATGATGGATAAATAGGCATTAATATCTCATCCCTGGGTATCGTTATAGGCGTCCCACTTCCATATACCCATGTCATACCAAATATAATTTTATCATTCAATTTATATGTACCAACAATGCTTATATCATGGCGCCTGTCATATTTATATGGAAAAACCTGTCCAAAGTTTATCTCAGGAAACTGTCTTTGGCTCCATGATAATGTATAAGCAATCCAACCTGTGAGACGGCCAAAATCTTTTTTTATTAACAACTCTGCTCCGTATGACCAGCCTCTACCCTGTGTCACATTATCTTCCCAAGTGTTAGAACCATTCAAAACAGAAGAAAAAACACTCTCTCCTTCCTTTAGCTCCACTAAGTTATCCATTTCTTTATAAAAGCCTTCAATAGTGACACTTAAGCCTTTGGAGGTTAACCATGTTATACCTGACGACACCTGCCATGAATCCTCCGGCACAATCCTGTCTGTGGCAGGTACCCATACATCAATAGGCAAGCCCACTGTATTGTTTGTCAAAAAATGTAAATATTGTTTCATCTTTGCATACGATGCTTTAAATGAGCTATTATCAGACAACATTATTCTCGCCGACACCCTCGGCTCTGGAGAAAGATAAACCTTGTCCCGCACAACAAAGGAAGAAAGACGCAAACCAACATTAAACCTGAACAAATCTCCGAGTTTAAAGTCATCTTCTATGTATGCATTAAATTCTGGTGCATACAGATCAATACTTCCAAAAGTTGTGTCAATATTCATATAACTACTATTGAGCTTAAATAGCACACTACCTGGTTGAAAGTGGTGGTAAATACTGTTAATACCAAATTTTATATAATGTTTGGAATTTGGACTGTAATCAAAATCATAACTTAGAGCCACATCCTCTATTCCAAGGTTATAAGCAAGGGCATAGTCCTCCTTAATATCTTCATTATCTTGTGTGTACTGGCTGCTTACATCATAATAATTTGAAAAAATGAATTTGCTATACGTAAGGGTCAAATTTCCAAATATTTTCTGTCCATACGCATGATTCCACCGAAAAGCCGCAATTGTATTCCCCCAATGCAGGTCCCCATCTGTATACTCTTTATCGTAAAACTTATCCATACTGTTTCCAAAATACTGGTACTCGTATCCTGCCTTTATATATGCCTTATCCAGTCCCGAATAAAAGCTTAAATAAACCCGGTCTTTACGCGAAAATTTATGGTTCACTTTGGCATAAATGTCATAAAAATAATAGCCTGCATTGAAACTACTCCTTTCAAGATAAGAAGTATCATCCGTATACTCAGCCGAACCAAATTTAGCAATAAAAGGTCTGGCTAACATATCATAATATGTCCTGCGGGCACTGATAATAAAGGAAGTTTTTCCTTTCTTTAAAGGTCCTTCTAAAGTAAACTTTGAAGAAATCAAACCTATGGATACCGACCCTGTTAGATGATCCATATTACCATCTTTCATACGTATATCGATGACCGAAGAAAGACGACCACCATAATGCGCTGGAAATCCTCCTTTAATCAATGTCACATCCTTTATAGCCTCTGGTGTAAAAACAGAAAAAAAACCAAACAAATGATTAAGATTATACACTGGTACACCATCCAAAAGTATTAAATTCTGATCCGGTCCACCTCCCCTGACATAAATACCGCCAGAACCTTCTGTGCCAGACTGCACACCTGGTAACAGCTGCAATGTCTTCATCAAATCTCCTTCACCAAAAATCACAGGCAAATTCTGAATCATCTTAACAGGTACATTAATACGTCCCATCTGGGCACTTTTCAACTCCTGTTTGTAGCCTGTAACGACAACTTCTTCTATGACAGTTGAAGAACGCAACCTGAATACTACTTCCTGTCCATTGACCTCTACTACTGTATCCAATGGGTGATAACCAACATAAGAAACGCGCAAATGGACTTTGTTTTTTGGCAGGGTAAGGCTAAAATAACCATACTCATTTGTCATTGTCCCATAATGCACATCATCAACATCAAAAACAGATGCGGCTATAAGACGCTCTCCACTTTGTGCATCTTCTACATAACCACTTACCGTATACTGCTGTGCCCGAACAGAAAAAAATACAAGCAACATAGCAATAAGAGAAAAAAAACTCTTCATGAAAGTTGTTTTTTAGCTTTTTATTCTACAAATGAACTGATTTAATTAAAATTATAAAAATCAAATACAAAGTCAAACAACATATACACAAAGATTTTTTAGTAAATAAACAAAAAGGGAATGGCCTCAATTGTACCCCGTTATGCAGGGAGATTTGCCATTCCCTAAAAAAGAAATATCCTTACATGAAAAACAATACTAACCTACTACTAAATTTAAATCAGGGTTAACAAGATTGTTTAGAATAGCAAAAATCATAACAGAAGCAAGCTTGGCTGTCTGGTGATCTTCATCAAAACGCGGTGAGACCTCTGCTATATCAAAACTCACAAGTGAATGACTACGGGCAATATACTTAGCTATCTTCAGAACCAACTCTGGATACATACCGAATGGCTGGGGCGCACTTACTCCAGGCGCCACGGCCGACGAGAATACATCAGTACATATAGTCAAATACACATCCCTTGTACCGACGAAGCTATTTATTTGATCATAAACATGTTCTAAATGGTTTTCACTTATATCTCGAGCTAAAATATATTTTACACCTAGCTCCTCTGCCTTACGAAACAGGCTACGTGTATTGCCTGATTGTTGTATACCCAGTACCAAATATTTAAACTCCTGGCCTTGTTTGCGAAGGAAATCGGCTATCTGCAGGAACATAGTTCCGCTACTACCTCCATTATAATATGGCCGCATATCAAAGTGGGCATCAATGTTAATTATAACAGGAGGCTTTTGGTTTGATTTTTTGTAAAAATTATACAATCCCATGTAATGTCCATAGGCAATTTCGTGTCCGCCACCTAACAGGACAGGGAAAAAGCCCGCTGAAAGAATTTTCTCAACAGCCTGTGCCAATGCCTGCTGGGCGCTTTCTAGATCCTGGTCACAGTCCACATCACCTGCATCAAACATGTGTATATCCTGACCAAAATACGACGGCAGATTAGCCATCTGCCGTCGTATACTCTCTGGTCCAAGCTTGGCTCCTGGACGTCCTAGATTGCGTTTTACACCTTCGTCCGAACGGAAACCTAGAAACGCAAAGCTCCTCTCCGGAATGCTATAAACAGGCCTGGAAAGATCCAATAGCTGTATTATCTGGTGCCATCGATATGATAAAGGATCATTAGGGTCATCAACACGGCCTTTCCATATTTGCCTCGAAGGTGGTATGTAATGTTTTATAAACACCTGGTTCATGATGGTTTAGTTATTTTGAAACCCTAATGGTTTATGCTTTTTGCCCTTTCTGATTACCTGTTTTTGAACAAAAATATCTGCAAGGGTCATTGGACGGGTAATGTCCGCAGAAATACCTAATTTCTGCGCTAATTTACGCGCTTTTTCTACTTCCAATGGACGGAACTCATATTCGACAGCCAGGCGCCCCTTACGAACCAGCGCCGGGTCTATTTTACGCACATCTGCATTAAATGTACATATTATCTTTATATTCAAAGCATCTGCAAGCAAACCATCACCTAAATTCAACAAATTAACCAATGCATCATTTGACAACTGTGTACTACCACGGGGTTTTATCAAATCCTCGCAATCTTCCATTATCAATACGCTATTTGAAAGCATAGACATAAACTCCAATATTTCTGGTGAACTAATTTTATAAGCCAAAGCAGGAGGTAAAAAAATAAACCTTTTATTAAGCTTTCAAAATGGTAATGCAGGGTTTGGAGATAAAATACCAAGCCTTGCAATTATTACAGTAGATCAACGTTGTTTTTTCAATGCAACAGAGCGTAATCAACCTTATATTGATGGTGGTTTATTTACGATGTCATTTTTATATGGATTATCTGCACAAGGCTT
>JALWNS010000115.1 GCA_027083655.1 Bacteroidales bacterium
CTCTAATTCTTATCCAAACTTACTAATTTTCCGAAGTTTATATTTGTGTATTATTTTTATATCCCTTATTTTTAGTTCGATATAACCTGCTTCTGCGAATTCGCTCATTACCCTGCATGCACTTTCACGTGTCGTATCCAACAGATTGGCAAATTCTTCCCGGGAGAGGGGAAGTGTATACTCATCAGAGTGGAAAATTTCTTCTGCAAAATAAATAAGGGCTTCGGCTACCTTACCACGGATTTGTTTTTGTACACGGTTTACGCATGTTCTGAAATTTTCTAATTCATTTTTACTCATCATAAGAATAATCTCATAGGCAAACATGCCATTGCGATAAAGAAATTGTTTAAAAATATCTGCATCAATAAAGCATACTTCACAATTTGTCAGTGCAGTAATAGAATAGTGATTTATCTTGTCTCCTATAGCTGTAGGAATGCCAATGTAGGTAGGGGCTTTGGCTATTTTTATAATCTGTTCGCGCACAGGTCCTTGTATGTGGTACTTTACAATACCTTCGCGCAAGTATGCAATATTGAGGGACAGGGCTCCCTGCCGGATAATATTTTCTCCCCGTTTGAAACTTACCCTTGCACAATGGGAAGCTAATGTTTCTAAGTCTTCTTGCTTTAGAAACTGAGCTGCCTTTGATTTAAACTGGCATGATGTACAATCTAACCTTTCCATAAGTCAGTAAAATTTGTGATATAGCTCACACTTTATCATGTAATGAATCACTGCTAGGTCTAAGCCACATCACATACAAACTATTGATACCTGGTTCATATACAGGTATTTTAGCATTGGAATTAAATTCATTAACAAATTAAAAACTTTTAGTTATGGAAACAAAAAAAATGTGTCTTGTTCTGGTAACAGGGAGCTTGGATAAGCTTACTGCTGCTGGTGTTATCCTCTCGGGGGCAATTGCAGATGATTATCAAGTAGATGTTTATGCTCTAATCCACGGGGCAAGAGCCTTTTTGAAAGATATAGCAGACCATCCAGAAAAATTAAGGGTTGCCGAAAATGTTGATCTAAGGGATGAGCTGGAAGCATCCCTTAAAAGGCTTAATGTCAAACCATGGATTGAATTTTTCCGCGAAGCCAAGCAAATAGGTGATGTGAAAATCCATGTCTGTGGACTGGCAGGTAAGATATGGCGTGGTGAAAAGTTAGAAGACTTTGACCCTATTGTTGATGACATTGTGGGTATTAATGAGTGTATAACAAAGCTCCAGGAAGCAGACATCCCTGTCATTCTCTAAGAATGTTGTCCTAACAATCAGATGTTTAACCCAAAAAACACAAAACCATGACAGAAGAACAGCTCAGACAAATTACCCCTGACAAGGTCGTTGATGCACGAGGTACAGCGTGTCCAGGGCCACTGTTGGCTGCAAAAAAAGCCATTGGTGAGATAGAAAAAGGCCAGATAATGGAAATACTTTCTTCGGACGAAGGTACTAAAAAAGATGTACCAAAGTGGGCTCAGAAAAAAGGTCACGAGTATCTGGGTACCATAGAAGAGAATGGCTATTTCAGAATTTTCTTACGCAAATGAGTATTAGATGCTGACACGGCACTAGTGCCGTGTCAGCTACTCATGGCTTGTAATAAGAATGCAGCAAAATTTAATAACTGGAGATTATGAATGATATAAAGCCTAAAATACTGGTTTTCTCAACAGAAAAAATATCTGACCCTGCTATTGATCTAGCCGGTCTATTGAAGATGTATTATCCGGCAACAGTTTATACTATAACAGTGCCTTGCTCTTCATCCATTAAGCCACGCTGGATAATGCACGCCTTTGATGCAGGATTTGATGGTGTTTTTATAGCAGCTGATGGCACAGACTGCCCCTATAGCGAAAATTGCACAGAAAACACTTCCAACATAGTCAAGCAAACACAAGATTTAATGCGACAGAAAGCAATGGATACAGCTAGACTGAAAATGGCGGCTATTTGCTCTGTGTGCTCCGAAGCTTTTGTCCGTCAGATAAAAACATTTTATGACTACTTGATAAATCAAAAACAAAATGAAAATGCGTGAGCCAAAGAAACATTATGACGTCCTGGTAGTAGGCGGCGGTATAGCAGGCCAGGAAACAGCGCTTAACCTGGCTAATCTAGGTTATAAGGTTGCCCTTGTCGAAAAAGATTATTCCATAGGCGGTAAAATGATCTTATTAAGCAAGGTTTTCCCAACACTTGATTGCGCTGCATGTATTACAACTCCTAAAGTATCCGAGACAGCCCGTCATCCCAATATAGATGTTTTCACATATAGTGAGGTAGAGGGGATTTATAAGCAGGAAAAAGGCTTCCGTTTCACCCTCAGGCAAAAACCAAGGTACGTGACCGAGGATTGTACTGGTTGTCAACTGTGCGAGCAAGTTTGTCCTGTTGTTGTAGAAGATGAGTATCAATACGGACTTGTAGGGCGGAAGGCAATCTTTATACCTCACAGTATTGCCAATCCGCGTATAGCAGCCATAGATATTGAGCATTGTACATTTTGTGGTTTGTGTGAGAATGTTTGTCCTCCAAAGTGTATTGATTTTACCCAGCAAGAAAGGGTTGATCAAGTCTATGCCACAGCAGTGGTCCTGGCAACTGGTTATAAACTTTTTGATCCAACTATTATTCGACGGTATGGATACGGTAAATATAAGAATGTGGTGACAGCAATGCAGATGGAACGTCAGCTTGTGCCCACACGTCCTTTTAATAATATCCTCAGACCCGGTGATGGTAAGGTGCCTGATAATATTGCCTATGTCCTGTGCACAGGTTCGCGTGATGTGACAGTGGGTAATCCTATTTGTTCCCAGGTTTGCTGTATGTATTCAACCAAGCAGGCCCAGCTGTTGATGGGAGCTTTGCCTATGGCCGATGTCACACTGTATTACATTAACATTCGAGCTTTTGGTAAAGGCTTTTGTGAATTTTATCAACAGGCTCGCGCAATGGGTGTGGGATACGTCAAAGGAAAAGTAGGACGAATTTGGGAAAAAGGGAATGGAAATCTGGTACTCAGATACGAAGATATTGAGACTGGAGAAGTAGCGGAAGCCGAGCATGATCTGGTTGTGCTATCAATAGGGATCTTGCCTAATAAGGATTATCAGAAACTCTTTAAGAATGTGAAAGTCGATCAGGACCCCTACAGCTATGTTAAACAAATAGATGAGCTTACTAGTCCAGCACGTACTTCTGTAGATGGTGTTTTTGTCGCTGGCACTGCCTCAGGGCCAATGGATATCCCTGATACTATTCTGTCAGCTGGTGCGGCATCTTCAGAGACAGCTAGCTATTTGTGTAAAGTTTATAAAGAGATACAACCGTCTTTGAGCTAAATAATTTTTGGTTAAACATTAAACAAACGGAAAAATGAAAATAGGAGTTTATATATGCCACTGTGGATCTAATATCGCAGATCATGTTGATATAGAGAAAGTAAGGGAGACTATCGGGCAGCAAAAAGATGTTTTTCTTGTCAAAGACGTAATGTTTGCCTGTTCTGATTCTTCTCAGAAAGAAATGGTAGAAGATATACAATCACAAGGACTTGACGCTATTGTGGTTGCATCTTGTTCTCCCAAGCTACATTTGCCAACGTTCCGGGAAGTAGCACGTCGAGCAGGCCTTAATCCTTATAAATATATTCAGGTAAACATACGTGAACAATGTTCGTGGGCACATAGCAATGACCATAAAGGAGCTACAGACAAAGCTATTAAGCTAATAGAGGCAGGTATAGAAAAAGCTAAACGTAGCGAAGCCCTTGAACCAATAAAAATTGATGCTATAAATGCTGTTGCAGTTGTAGGAGCTGGTATTGCAGGTCTAAGGGCGGCTATTGAACTGGCAGATATGGGTACAGATGTTTATTTAATAGAACGCGAGTATTTTATAGGAGGGCGTATTACCCAATGGGATGAGCTTTTTACTACTAACCAAACAGGGCGTGAGATAATCACGAAGCTTTACCACCAATTGATTTCTTATAAGAATATCACCCTTTTTACAGGAGCCGAGATCGTCGAGACATCTGGTAGTGTGGGTAATATGGAGATAAAAGTCCGTATAAAACCACGTTATGTCAAGCCTGACTGTGTCTTTGACATGGACAAGTTTGAGAAAGCAATAGAAGTGTGTCCTGTCGAGGTAGAAGATGAATTTAACTTTGGCCTTACAAAGAGAAAGGCTATTTACAAGAATTATCCCGGAGAGTTCCCCGAAGTACCAGCTATTGATCATGATCATTGTACAAGATGCGGGGAATGTCTCAAAGTATGTGAAGGAATAGACCTTGAGCAGAAAGAAGAATTTATCAATCTCAATGTAGGAGCAATACTATTGGCAACGGGATTTGACCCTTATGAACCCAAAGAGGGTGAATATGGCTATGGCCAGGTGCCCAATGTTATAACACTTCAGCAATTCAAGCGCTTAATCGAGCTATGTCCTGATGAACTTGTGTATGCAGGTCGTAAGATTCACAATATTGCTTATATCTACTGCGTAGGTAGCCGCCAGCAGAATGGACCTAACCGTTATTGCTCGCGTTATTGTTGTACTGCTGCCATGCATACTGCTTTGCTTGTTAAGCAAAAGTATGGCGATATCCGCAACTTCCATTTTACCCGGGGCATACGTACCTATGGTAAGCAAGAGCATATTTATCACGAAGCCCTTGAGCAAGGGGATGTTGTATTCCAGTCATTTAATGATCCGCTGTGCGAGGTGGGAGAGCATAATGGTACGGCTGTAGTAAAGATTAATGATTTCTTAACACGGGGTAAACCAATGGAACTGGAGGCAGACCTTGTCGTGCTAATAACAGGTATGGTGCCACGCAAGAACAACACTATTGCCCAGCTATTGAAAGTACCAGTAGGTCGTGATCATTTCTTCAACGAAGTACACCTTAAGCTCAGGCCAGTAGAGACAGTCATAGATGGAGTATTTATCTCAGGTGCTTCACAGGGTCCAAAGAATATAATGGAGTCGGTTAATTCGGCATTGGCAGCAGCATCAAAGGCTAATAACCTGGTAAAGAAAGGCTTTATATCCATAGAGCCAACCATTGCATTTGTTGACGCAGATAAATGCCAGTGGTGTGATAAATGCGCACAAGTTTGTCCGTTTGATGCCTTTGAACAGGTAGATTATAATGGCAAGCAGGTAGCTAGGGTTATAACTTCCCTGTGTAAAGGCTGTGGTATGTGTCTTCCTGTTTGTCCTGAGGATGCTTTGCAGTTGCATAATTATACTGACCGGCAGATAGAAGCTATGATTGAAGATCTTGCTAAAGCTAAATAAAACAAAAAAATGTAAAGACAATGGCCCGTACAGTTGATATAATAAAAAAACAAAGACATGCCACCGGGGCTGCTAAAGAAAAGCTAAAGGAATACAACCGGATGAAAAAAGCTATATCCACGGCCCTCAAGGAGGGGCCGATGACTATACCGCAAATAGCAGACAAAATTGGTGAGCCTCCAGACAAGGTGCTTTATTACTTGATGACCATGTATAAGTTTAACATGGTTGAGGTGGACTCTATAGATGATATGGACGAGTATTACCTATATAGGCTCAAACAGCAAAAAAATAAAAAATGATAATTAAAAACACACAAGTTGCTATGGATACTATGTTTGTGAATGAAATAGAACGCTACGGCGCTAAAAATTTTAAAGCATGTTTTGACTGTGGAACGTGCACAGCTGTGTGTAATCTTTCTGAGCCAGGGCATAGTTTTCCACGTTATTTTGTACGCCTAGCCAGGACCGGGGCAAGAGACGAAATATTAAAATCACGTGAACTATGGTTGTGCTATGCATGTGGTGATTGCTCAGAAAATTGTCCCAGAAACGCAGATCCGGCAGAGCTTATAGCTGCCTTAAGACGGTACACCATTGCCAGTTATGAGCCAACAGGTCTTACAAAGCTTATTTTTAAAAATAACCCGGTTTATATACTGCTAACTCTGGTTTTGGCCGTGATTTTGGCTATGCTATTGTTAAGTTTTCGTCCAGAGTCAGATGTTAGTCGTTGGCTTTTCCAGTATGTTGATTATCAGATCATTCATTATGGTGGCATTTTATTAGCTTTGCTTCTAATACTAAGTGTAATATATGGTTTTGTACGTAGTGTAAAAAATTATGCTTCTGGAGGAAAAGCCAAATTCTGGGATACTTTGAAAGAAACGACTAAAGAAGTGGGCATATTTAAGCGTTATCTCAAATGTGATACTTATGATGATTCTTATTGGAATGGCAAACCCTGGTATATAAAACCATGGTTCTTGCATTTGACTATTTTCTGGGGATTTGTTTTGTTATTTGTGGCCACTGGTCTGGATTATCTGTTCAAGGATCCCAATATTGAGGTGTGGTGGCCAACACGTATTCTGGGAACAATAGGCGGTTTGTCATTGATTTATGGATCTAGTCTTATTATGGGTTATAGAGTTACAAAACCAACCAAAATATACTTGAGAACAAAAATGGCAGATTGGATCTTTTTAATTTTTATTTGGCTGACTGGCTTTACTGGTTTGTGGCTTGAGATAGCAATTTTTGCACACAATCATACCATGCTAACGCATTTTATTTTTTTAGTTCATATAATCTGTGCTGCAGAGATGTTCCTCCTGTTCTCATTTTCAAAGTTTGCACATACACTGTATAGGCCTATAGCCTTGTTTAATTATTATAAAACTAAATTATAAAAAATGTTCTATGCAAAGTTTGTTAAAATTAATATTGGTATGTAGTATGCTTATAATAGGGTGCTCACGTGAACAACCCTGTACCCATACCTTAGCTCCAGGACAGTCACCCGTCATGAAAGCCTGGAGGGAAGTACAAAGACAAAGCTCTATAGACAGTTATAAAGTTTTTATTGAGCAATATCCTTGTAATGATAGCCTTGTGGCAATAGCAAAAAGAAAAATTGATTCGTTAGAGCAGGAGCAAGCGTGGGAAATGGTAAAGACTACAAATTCGCT
>JALWNS010000116.1 GCA_027083655.1 Bacteroidales bacterium
GGCCTAGCTCTAATAAAGCTTTATCATGCATAAATTGTTATTTTATAGAATTTTTGACGATTTTAAAAAATGTTTTGGAATTTTACTAAATTAAAATTTAATTTGATTTTACAAAATTTTTTCATCAAAGCTTTATTTGTTTTCACATAAATTTTAAACCACATGACAGTAGAGCAAGTAATTATCCAATTCCCTGACATACCACTGCGCTCGCGTGATGGGCATAAATTGCGTGGATTCTTTGGTAATTTATTCAAAGAACATTCACCACTCTTGCACAATCATTTTGAGGATGGTAACCTAAGATATGCTTATCCTCTTGTGCAATACAAAGTCATTAACCATGTACCTTACCTTATTGGTTTACAAGAGGGTGCAGAACTCCTAACCGACTTGTTTTTAAAAATAAAATTCCTTGATATAGATGGTCAAAAATATACAATACTTAGCAAAAATATCATACACAGAAAAATAGAATTGTTTGAAACACTGGATATAAAAACCTATCATTTCCTCACCCCCTGGATGGCTCTCAACCAAGACAACTTTAAGAAATACATATCATCTGACATTAGAGGACGAAATGAGCTACTGAAAAAGATACTAATTGGCAATGTGCTAAGCTTTTATAAGTACATGAATTTTCGCATATCAACACAGCTTGATGCACTTGTTTTTGTAAAACCAATCATTACAAATTTCAAAAACCATAAAATGATAGCCTTCACAGGTCACTTTGCCATTAACGCTATCTTGCCTGGTCACATTGGCCTGGGTAAGTCTGTTAGCCGTGGCTTTGGTACTATTGGACTAAAAAAATAAATTCTAGCCACTTTGCCTTGCTTCCATCTTAAAATAAAGTCTATGTTTTTTTCTTAACTCCTATATCATGCCTAAACCAGTTATTACAAGCAACTTAACTGTTGATAATGGCTTTTAGAAAAATCCACGCCAAGCTTGAAGCAAAAATTTCTTATTAATCATGAAATAAAACACCAAAAATGTTGTTGTATTTTCTTCTGCCTGGGCAGTTGATTACCACACATTTACATTGAAAAACTTAGAACTAAACTACAATGAAACGCTTACTATGCCTAATTTTAGGACTGTTTTTGTTTACAGCCCGATAACCGAGGCATTACACATACTTATCTTGGGCTCTGAGTCTATATCAGGATCTATTGAACTGCCACAACTAACCTGGATCACCAAATCACAACCACTAATCCTTTGCCTGGGTCCAGGTCTCTTTTCTTTCGTACCAAAGCTCCAATAATCAAATGGATCCCTATAGCAAAATTTTCGTCAAAGAAGATGACCAGTAAGCTAATACTTCACAGGCTTCTCACAATTATTCTTGGCAATTACACAGGGCCCTTGACAGACTATGGCACAACAAAAATGAGTTATTACGCCACGGTAAGATTAATACCCAACACTCCTTGGTCCGGGATGAATGCAAGAGTCAGTGTAGAGATACTACTTTTTACCTAGAATTAACAGAAAGCAAGAAAAATAAATATGTCCAACACTATGATACAGGTACATAAGCCTCCGAGCTAATTTTTAAATTTGGTACAGCAAGCAATGTATGGGGATAAGCATAGAAGAAATACACTTTTTGTGGTGCCTTTATGCTTGATCTATAAGATGAAACACAAAAACATTGCATAAAATTCATTAAACCCTGGAAATGCTATGAAATAAGAGCAAAGAAATAAAAATACTCGCAATCCTACATCGGCAAATATGTTAAAATCAAGTTTTTGATTGTATTTGTTTATGCTTAATCTTAACTTAGTTCAAACATTAAAAAATTTTCTATGAAACGTTTACAAATTATCGTGTCATTGTTGATGTTTGCTTTTGTAGCAAATTCCCAGTCCTTAACTCCTTCTGGTAATATTAAAATCGATCCTTATCCTTTTGTTACTCAGTCTAGTACAAAAGCCACACGTTGGGTTTGGGACTCTACGCTATTTTCCTCATACATGGATACCAAAACAGGAAAAAAATGGGCTGACCAAAGGGATGAGGTCTTCAATCCTACAATAATTATAGAGATGCGTAAGAATATTGTGACGGGTGCTCTGGAAAAATACGACTCAATTGTGCAACACTTTTATGGCCCAGATCTCCTGCAATCTATGGAAAAATATCCTTGGTGTTCAGACGGATGGAGAGACACAATACAGTATGAGGCTTACACGCAGGACCAGAAGGCTACGGTAAAGATGGGTAAAACCTATTCCCGCTATTACTGTAAAGTATATTCCGGTACAAAGAACTTATATTCTTATTACGATGACGGCAGCCTTTATACCAATCTTCTGTTCGTGCTAGATACGATTAATATGGTATGGGTTAAGTCTGATCAAACTTTTTATTTTTATAATGAGCATGGAGACATAGATTCAACGGTAATACAAAAATGGAATGAAGTAAATAATACTTGGGAAAACTACTTTATAAGCAGTTATAACTACGATAGCCAGAATAGAGTGACACAGGTCCGCACGCAAAGAGTTGATGAAAATGGACAGTTGAAAGATACCCTATTTACATATTACATTTATTCTGGTTTGGAAACTTATGTGACTTACCAGGTATGGGATGCTGTTAGGAATAACTGGCAAGATGTATCCCGTGAAGTTTATATTTATAGCAACACCATAATTAATGGTGATACGCTCCTCATCGAATATTATACACAAGAATACAATGCCGGAGCATGGGATAATGTTGAAGATTTTCTATACGAATACGATTCTCTAAAACGCATCATCACAAAAACTGGAAGACGATGGTCAACAAGTGATAACCAATGGACAGACTCTGCTAGAGTGAGATATGAATACAATGAAAATAACCTTCTTGGTAGATACTACCAAGATGCTTGGTTTGGGAGTTCTTGGGGTAATACTTATAATGAAACTTACTATTATTCGCAAGTCCAGTACAATGCCCTAAGTGAGTGGTCTAATGGTATAGAAATTTACCCCAACCCAGCTACTGATTATGTCAGAATAACAGGTGTGCCCGATGGATTGGTGAAAATCTATAACCTATCAGGTCAATTAATCTACCAATCACGCTTGGCCGGAGATCTAATGAATATATCTCACCTCCAGCCCGGGGTATATATACTAAAGGTGTCGGATAATAATAACAACCAGACAAACCTAAGGCTGATAAAACAATAAGCACTTGGGGCTAAATTACAGTCGGCTGACCTCCAATGAGGTCAGCCGCTCTTTGCTTACCGGGACATTCTTCGAAATATTCGCATTGTCTTACCTGGGTTCTGCACGATTTTATTAAGCAAACTATTATAAAAACAACTTTGGTACTTGCACTAAAAAGCCAGCCTGGCAAGACCTAAAGGCCGTATATCCCCTAACTATAAGTTAAATTAGCCATTTCAATACCCCATGCGGCCTTTGCGTGGAAGCTCAAAGACTTCCAAATCGCGTAAATCCCCCGAATCCATCACAAATCTTATTGCTGTTTTTACCTTATGAAAGCCACTATTACCCGCTGCTCCAGGATTTATGAACAACATGTTATTCTTCTTGTCATACTCGACCCTCAAAATGTGTGAATGGCCACAGACGAGAATATGTGGTTTATATTCTGCTATAAGACTACGTGCTGATGGGTCATAGCGCTTTGGATTACCACAAATGTGTTTAATAGCAACCCTCTTGCCTTCTATTTCAAATGTTTCAATTTCAGGTACTTCACTGCGCACATCCCAGCCGTCTATATTGCCAAAAACAGCTCTCACCTTTGGAAATATACTACGCAGGTCAGTCAATACATCAATATTTCCTATGTCTCCCGCATGCCATACCTCATCACAACCTGACAAAAACTCAATAATTTTTGAATCCAGATTACCATGTGTATCTGATAAAATACCTATTCTTTTCATTGCTTTTTCTTGTTAATAAGATTTTATTATCAAAATTTGACCACTGCGAGATAAGTATATTTCTATTTCAAGTGTCATTCTTCAATTTTTTTCTTTACCTCAGACACTGCCCGGCCATCTTTAAGTACAGTTATTATCTCATCACCCTGACTCAGATCCTGTATAGAAGTTAGAAGCTTACCATTACGTAGTGTTATGGAATAACCCCGGCTCAGAATAAGTCCAGGGTCATTGCTCTCTATTTTTAACCGCAGTCTCTCCAACATGTTCTTATCCCTGTCTATCCGGTCTTTTATTTTCTGAAGTATCATATCACGTGTCGTTTGCAATTCTCTTCTCCTCTGGTCAAAAAAGCTTCTCTGTGCATATAGCAATCTTTGCCTCAGGAGCATTAGGTTTTGCTTCTGTCTCAATGGTAATTTCGTTGCATTATAAAGCTTTGAGTTAATTTGCTCAAGGCTATATCTCTGGCTCCATAAGTACCCTTTTGCCTTCTCACGGACAGTACTATACAGATTATTTAGATCCAATTTCTGGCTAGTTATAAAGTAGGATACTGCTTTGGTTAGCCTGCTATGCAACAGTCCTAGCTCCCCAAGAAAATCAGATGCCCGTTCCACTATAAAATCAGCTACTGCAGTAGGTGTCTTCAAGCTCAAATTAGCGACCATGTCAACAACAGACTCGTCTCTCGTATGTCCTATACCTGTTATCACAGGCAGGGGAAACTGTGCTACATTTGCAGCCAATTCGTACGAATCAAACACGCTAAGGTCTGTCTTACTACCTCCTCCGCGTATTATAACAACAACGTCAAATTGCTCATGTACTTTAAAAATCTCATCCAGGGCAGAAATTATTGACTGCTCGGCTTGTTCTCCCTGTACATAAGCCTTAAATAAACGGTGGTAAAAACGGATACCATAGTTATTAACCTCCAAATGGTTAACAAAATCTTCATAACCGGCCGCAGTCTCAGATGAAATCACTGCAATGCGCTGGATAACAAGAGGGAGAGGCAAGCTCCTGTTCATATCAAAAATACCTTCCTCCTTCAATTGGTGTATTACCTCTTGCCGGCGTCGATACAAATCTCCTAGAGTATAATATGGGTCAATGTCGCGAATGTCAAGCGATAAACCATAACGCGGATGATAACTAACATAACCGTTTACAAGAACTTTTAACCCTTCCGAAAAAGCTTGCCCTGTCAATAGCTCAAATTTTTCCACTACGTTCCGCCTATAACTGCGCCAGATAGTCGCACGCATCTGGGCTATAGGGGTGTCGCTTCCCTCCGCCTTCTCCACAAGATCCAGATAAACATGATCTCGGAAGGTAGCACGGCTAATCTCTGCTATTACCCACACAGGCTCGCTAAACGTCAGATCTATTGTCTCTTTGATAAGAGCAGTAAGCTGTGATAATGTTAGCTCTTTTCTATCAGCCATTGAATACACTTATGCTTTGACAACAAATTTACTGCTTTTCGCACTTCTATACGAAATGTTTTTAATTTGTTTTTCTTTATCCATGTTTTTCCATTATTTTGTCTCTGGTTAAAAAAGCTATGTTATGCAACACATAAAAAATCAAGACCTTACACATCTTAACACGTTTCACATCAGGGCATTTGCCCGTGACTTTTTTATTATAGAAAACGATCAAGAGCTACCAATACTTTTTAATAAACTATCCCATTACCATACTTCACCTTTGATACTTGGTGGCGGAAGTAATATCTTATTTGTCAAGAACCCAAGCATGCCTGTGGTACACTTGGCTAATAATAGACTTCATTTGGCAGGACGGCACACAGATTATGACATTATCGAAGTAGAAGCAGGAATGAAATGGGATGACCTGGTGCGATGGACAGTGGAGAATAATTATTACGGTCTGGTCAATCTCTCATATATCCCTGGCACAGTGGGCGCAGCACCCGTGCAAAACATAGGGGCCTACGGCGAGGAAGTGGGAAACTTTATCACACACGTGCATATTTATAACACTGCTCGCCAACGCTTTGAGACACTCTCGTATGACGAATGCTCTTTCGGCTACCGCACAAGTATTTTCAAAACAGCTTTGCGTGGCAAGGCAATAATAACGCGTGTGGGTTTGCGCTTACCCAAAAGACCACGATTTAACCTCTCTTATCGTGACCTCCATTTCCTCAAAGATAACCCAAACCTTAACCTATGGCTCTTGCGCCTGACCATAGGCAAGATACGTATGACCAAGCTACCTGACCCTTCTATAATCGGCAATGCAGGCAGTTTCTTCAAAAACCCAATAATCCCACAAGAAAAATTCTCCACGCTACAAAGCCTTTATCCTGATATACCACGCTATCCAATGCCCGGAGGCAAAATAAAAATACCTGCAGGATGGCTTATTGATAAGCTAGGCCTGAAAGGCTACCGTCATGGAAATGCAGGAGTGTACGAAAACAACGCCCTTGTGCTGGTCAATCATGGCAATGCTACAGGTGAAGAAATCCTGGAACTGTCGCGCATCATCCAATCAAAGGTCAAAGAAGCCTTTGACATAGACCTCGTGCCAGAAGTAAACATTATCCAGTAAACTTGTTACCGCTTGCACCTCAACCTCATGGCGTAGCCATGACCACTACGTGACCTGCGATGGACATCGTAGGCCTATAGTGCCGACAGGCGCATCACCCCAGAGACAAACAACTTAGGCGACTTACAATTTCGCCGCCTTGCGCCGTGCCGGTGTCATCGCATGACCGCCTCGCGCCGTGTCGGTGTCATCGCATGACCGCCTTGCGCCGTGTCGGTGTCATCGCATGACCGCCTTGCGCCGTGCCGGTGTCATCGCATGACCGCCTTGCGCCGTGCCGGTGTCATCGCATGACCGTAGCGCTTCGTGGCCTCCGTAGCGGTCAGAATGAAACTGCAGCACACATCAAGGGATCGCAAAGTTTTTAACACCAAGCCCTCAAAGGAAATTCACAAAGGCAACAAATGTTTTGAGGACACTGGCTTCATGCTTCCTCGCGCTTTGCCAAAGCCTATATTTACTGGGAATAAGCTTTAATACATGACTGCCTCATAT
>JALWNS010000117.1 GCA_027083655.1 Bacteroidales bacterium
ATATACTTCTGACTACACGTGTCGATACCATCGATAGTGTTGTGGCAATTTATTACAAGGTTTTATTTAATAAGCAATGGTCTGATCCTATGTTCCTTGGTTATGCCCGGGACAAAAAGTTATTTACCGAGATAAAAACTGATGAAGGCAAGCAAACACTATGGATACAGGTTGATAGCATTGCACCTCTGAGAGTAAAATTTACACAACTTGTCTGGACAAAGCCAGAACGTATAAACATCGAGGGTTTTGTAAACTATAGCAACTACATAAGCTTCTTTGTGTCGCCAGAGAACAAAGTCATGTTTCTAGCAATAGATGATAGCAACACACTGGGCAAGAGAGATTTATTCATAAGTTTTTACAACGATAGCACAAAGACCTGGAGCCGTCCGGAGAACCTGGGATTGCCTATTAATACACTGGCAGATGAATCATCTCCTTATCTTGATGGTGATGGCCGTACATTGTTCTTTGCAAGTGCAGGACATGAGGGCTATGGTGGCTATGACCTGTATGTCACATACAGGCTCGATGATACATGGAAAAAATGGAGCGAACCGCAGAACCTTGGGCCAATAATGAACACACCGGCAGATGAACTTAACCTGAACATTCATCAGGCCACACGCAAAGCTTATTACATCTCTACTGGCGATATAAATTCATGCCGTATTCAAAGCGATATTTACGCAATTAAGCTAGCCAAGCCAGTAATTCTGCATATCAAAGGGCGTACTTTATGCTGCCAGTCTGATATCAGGCTAGGAGATGTGAATGTAGCCCTTGTATCTGTCCAGGATGGCAAAATCATTGGCGACAGGATTGTAGAATTTAAGTCTGACTTTAATGGTGATTTTGATGTCAAGATTAGCCGGCTGATAGATGCTTCACGGTTGGGGGAATTTGGCCTTATTGCATGGAGAGATACCTTGCATTTGTGCGACACTTCTGGCAGGATAATTAAATATCTGCCTGTCAATTTAACAGACCCTGACTGGGTAATTGATATCAATGCAGACTTGCATCTAACCGCCCGTTGTGCTCCTCCAGTGGTCACTGTCACTCCAGGGCAGCCAAAGGAGGAAGGTGAGGGTAAAGGGCAACCCAAAGAAAAGCCCCAGAAACCGATGGACACAACTTATGTGCCGCCTAAGCAAGTCACTGTTTATGGCCAGATGCAGGTTGATACGATTGGTTGTCCTGTTATTTACCACAGAGGCATATTGTATGCTATGACAAGTGTCAGTGTGGATCATCCTAATCCTTTTGTAAAGTTAGATCCTGTGTATGTTAAATATTTCAATTACAACCAGCATGATATAAGTATAAACGAAAGTGCTTTTCAATATTTATTGCAACAGCTGGATGCGAACCTGAAGAAATTTAAGACTGTCAATATTTACATTGTTGCTAGTGCTTCGAAGGTACCTACAGAGGCGTATTGTTCGAACTTTGAGTTAGCCCGCATGAGAGCCGAGAACCTCGAACAAAGGGTTAGGAAATATCTCAAGGAGCATGGCATACCAGAATATAGGGTATTTTTCGACAAGCGTTATGTTGTAGAAGGCCCGGAATATCAGAACGATCCTGAGAATATCGACCGCTACAAGCCATACCAATATGTAAAATCATGGATCTATTCATGCTCCAGTCAGGTTGGTGAATAAAATTTCACGATTGTAGCAGAAAAAGTATTTTTGTATAAACGCCTTGTAGGTCAAAAATTCTCACAATGCCTGTGGATTATGAAGTCAAATTCTGGGAAGCTCTTGAAGATCTGTTTGCAGGTGCACAAGTAGAAGGCAAAAGCGGTTATGTTAACCTGCTAAGGGTCAAACGTAAATATTTTAGCTCTTATCTCAAGCCCAGGCTTTCGGACTATATCGCACAACGCCTTAAGGATTATCCTGGTTTTGCACAGGAGCTATACACCAAGCTTTATCAATTTTTCCACAGGTATTTTTCCGAGTCAGGTAGCATATATTATTCCTACACACCTTTGTATTACCGTGTGTATGAGAAAGTTTATGACAATGGCCAGGCCACACCCAGAGAGACAATAACGTTTAACACTGACTATGAGCAAATTCTATCGGACAGGGAAGATGTCAGTCTTTTCTGGAAGACACACATGCTTTATTATATCAAGACCGACCGCATTATCAGGTCAATGATTGTCCAGACGCCTGGTGTACAGGTAAAATTCTTTTTTGATGCCTCAGGGTTAGAGCTAAAGCAAGCTAATGAGAAGCGATTGCTAATTTATTCCCTGCAGGGGATTAAACCTGACGGCACCATTGTACTACATGTCAATTATTCACAAAGAGGCAGAAAGACAAAAAAAAAAGAAATAATAAAGCAGGTTCGAAAGGCTGGTTATGCTATTGAACAGAAGACACTGGACAAGGCAATACGCACTTTTGAGAAACAGACAAATGTAGATTACTTTATCAACAAGGATGCAGAGGGTTTTCTCAAGAGCCAGTTTGACCTGTGGTTATACCAGTATTTGTTCTCGCAAGACGTGGATTTTGATGTGGAGCGCCACGCCCAGATAAAGGCACTCAAAGACATAGCTTACAAGACTATTGAACTAATAGCGCAGTTCGAAGACGAGCTACGCGAAATATGGGAAAAACCACGGCTTGTTCTGTCCTCAGACTATCTCATGACACTTGGTAGAATTGCACAAAAAGATGCAGGATTGAGTGTAGTAAAAAAAATAGTACAATGCCTGGAACGCCAGCACAAAGCCTTCAGAGACAACCTCAATCAGCTAGACAAGATTAGACAGAATTATCCGTCTCTGATGCAGGTGTTGGAAAATTATTCTCCGGCCAACCAACTGGAAGACTGGTATTTGCTAAACATAATTGACCAGGATTTTAATCCTTCGGACATTCTACAGCAGCGGGGAAATAAACTCTCTGACCAGTGGCGCTATCTGCCTGTTGATACGAAATTTTTTCCGGGAATAAAAAATGAAATTCTCCAACTCTTTGACAACTATCATGACCATTTGGACGCATGGCTAATAAAAAGTGAGAATTGGCAGGCCCTTAACACTATAATGCCACGTTTCCGTTCCCGTATCAAAGCTATCTACATAGATCCTCCATACAACACTGGAGGCGATGAATTTATTTATGAGGACAAGTTCCGTAGCTCATCTTACCTGACAATGATTGACAATCGTGTCTCACTGGCTAATGAGCTTCTGGGACCGGACGGTATATTTTTCTGTAGCATTGCAAATAATGCCAATTATTACAAGGAGAGCTACAAGCTAGGGCTGCTATTCGACAGAATTTTTGACAAACGTTTTGCCGACCTGGTATGGAAAAGACGAAGCGGAAGCGGTAGTTACACAATATCAGACATCACAGAGAACCATGAATACATCCTTGTGTTTGGTCGCGAAAAAGCCACGGTTTATTCAAATATTCTTACAGAAAAAGAACTTAAAAATTATGAGAAAGATGAAGACGGCAACCTCTACACATGGAAAAGTCTGGTAATCAACCAGTACACCAAGGAACAGCGACCTAACATGTATTATGGTGTGGTATATGACACCCGGCAGGACAAAATTATCTTTGACAAAGAAAAGCCAACAAAAAAGCATGAGGTTATCATATATCCCCCGCGCAATTCGGTTTTTGCCATGACCAAGGAGAGCCTGCAGCAAGTCTATGATAGAGGAGTAGTTGGTGTGTTCAAGACAACAAAAGGATATGAGATAAAGCTCAAGAAATTTTTATTCGATGACAACGGCATAGTGAATGGCCGGCCTTTGAGTAGTTTTCTGGAGGAGGAGCGGCTACCTTGGAAAGTAGGACACACCTCCACGGCAACACGCGAAATAAAAAATTTGTTCGGAACAGCAGATTTTCCTACACCCAAACCCACTGGCCTGTTGAAATTGTTGTTTTATGTATCCACAGCAGAGGGTGACACTGTGCTTGATTTCTTTGCTGGGTCCGGCAGTAGTGCACAGGCAATCATGGATCTTAATTTTGACACAGGACAGAAAAGAAAATTCGTGCTAATAGAGATGGCATCCTACTTTGACACAATATTATTGCCCAGGGTAAAGAAACTACTATTCTCACTGGACTGGAAAGATGGTAAACCTTTGCAAGGCAGACGGTTGGGCGGCTTTATTAAATATTACAGCCTGGAGCAATATGAGCAGATTTTGCGCACTGTGGATTATGAGGACAATGATATCCGGTCATTTGCACAAAAGCTAGAAGAAGTACAAGGCAGGGACTTTAATTTTACTCGTGTCAGTCCATTTCTCTTTGACCGTAAGCTATTAAAAGCAGTGAAAGTCAAGGACGGAAAAATGATTATTGACCTGAAAAAACTTTACCCTGAACCTGTGGACATAGAAGAAAGCCTATGGCTACAAAACCTTGAACCAAAGGAGGATAACATAATAAAATTATTAATCATTTAATTTTGTAGCGATGAACCACAATCTTTATGACCAACGTCCAGAAATTTTACAAAAAATATGTGCTATAAGGGATTATCTGGTGGAAAATGAACTAACGAGCCTGAACTATGGCAGAAATAATTGTTGCTTTTATGCCGTAAGGCTCAATACCACTCCTTCGCCTGACGGAGCCATGGGTATGTTTCTTTTGCTCCGCCGTAATCTGGTGATACACCAACCTGTCAATTTGCTTGAAAATGACCTGGTTTACAAGGGTAAATGCAAGGAAATAGAAGACACTGTCGACAAAAACAAGGAAAAATTCTTTGATCTGTTTCCCCAGGACCGCAGGCGCCTACAGGAAAAGTTTGAGTTCTACACCTATAACAGGCTCATTAACAAAGGCTACAAAGTAAAACATGTGCAAGAAAACATCAATGATTACGACCTCGTGATAGATGATAACCTAGCTATTGAAATCAAATCAGACCGGTGGATAACAACTGGCAACATTTCCCTGGAACTTCTAAGAAATTATAAAATAGATGATTGCGACACAAATCTAGAGAACATTGGGTCAATACTAAAATCACGTGCGCATCTGTGGCAAGAATATTTCTATGTTCGCGACCGCAATGACTACAGCAGATGCTTTAAATACGTCACCGAGATTTACAAACTGGATATACTCCGTGAGATAACTGCCAATGTGATAACATGTATTTATAACAAAATCCAGTCGTGAATGGCTAATAAAACCGTACCCTATATAATATTGCAAAAAATAGCACAGAGACTGGAACTGGATAATCCTGACTGGGACCTGCTGGATAATACTTTCTCCCATGATAAACAATTATTTGATTATCAAGAACAAGCATTGCAAAATATTCTCACGGTCCTATGGCACTATTATGAAAATCTCAATGGGGACAAAGACAGACTAGCAAGCTATTATAGGAAGTTTGACCTGTATAATGACCTGTGTGTTAAGCTAAAGCATAATAAAAACACAGATTTATTGGAGGAATTTTTCACGCGGGCTAAAGACAACAATCAACCAGTCATACCATTTGCAGAGTTTGCCAACCGTATGTCGCTATGGATGGCTACAGGTAGCGGCAAAACAATCGTTATCATAAAACTCATTGACCTACTACACAAGCTAATGGATAATGGCTTGATCCCAAGAAAAAATATCATGTTTTTGACTTACCGTCAGGATCTGATCAATGCTTTTTCCTCTCATTTACAAGAATTTAACAAAGACCGTCAGGCCCCGGAACAGATACACCTGGTTAACTTGAAAGATTATGAGAGAGCACATGCAACAGTCCAGCACAGGAATGTTTATTTTTACCGTTCAGACCTTATCTCAGACACGAGGAAAGAGACAATTCTTAATTTCCGTGATTATCTTAGCCTGGTGGATGGAAAAATTACTGGCAACTGGTACCTTATCCTTGATGAGGCACACAAGGGTGACACACAGGAGAGTAAGAGACAAGTAATTTTCTCAATACTTGCAGACAAAGGCTTTTTGTTCAACTTCTCTGCAACCTTCACCGAACCAGTGGATATAGCTACGACTGTTTACAATCTCAACCTGGACGAATTCATACTTCGCGGTTATGGCAAACAAATCTATGTATGGCAGGAAGAGATAAAAGCATTCAGGGATAAAAAAGACTTTGACAGTGGAGCAAAGAGCAAAATCATTCTAAAAAACTTAGTATTACTAGCTGCTGTCAAAAAATCCCGTATTCACCTGGAAGACAGGTTTTATTATCACAATCCAATAGCTATTTTTCTGATGAATTCGGTCAATACAGAAGATGCAGACCTTTTACTGGTTTTTAACGAGATAGCCAGCTTGGCCAGACATTTACCGCAGACAACAATAGACCAGGTTAAAAATGAACTTACGGCAGAGATCACTAATGCTACTTACACATTAGGAGACAGGGAAATACTGCTAAAAGATTTTTCCAATATCATAAAACAAATAACAACTGCAGACGTCTATAGGCTTGTTTTCAATACTACAAAAGGCGGCAATATCGAATACCTGACCAACAGGTTTAACCGGCAGGAAATAGCCCTAAAACTAGATACTTCGACCCAACCTTTTGCTCTTATAAAAATCGGAGACATTAGCCGGTGGATATACCAGAACCTGACCCATTACAAAGAAAATATGCAATACTTTGATCCTGCTTACTTTGAGAATCTCAACTCCAGAAATAGCCCGATAAATATCCTGCTCGGTAGCCGTGCTTTTTACGAAGGATGGGATAGCAACAGGCCTAATCTGATTACATTTATCAACATCGGAACAGGCCCAGAAGCAAAAAAATTCGTCTTACAGGCCATTGGCCGTGGAATTCGCATTGAACCTATACATGGAAAAAGAAAAAGATTGGCTTTTCTCACAGACACAGACCTCAGACCCTCGGCTTACACACAGCTACTGGAGAGCCTCTTTGTCTTTGCTACTAACAAACATGCCATCACTACGATCCTGACAGAACTGGAAAAAGTCAAGGTTTCGCAGAATTATACAGAG
>JALWNS010000118.1 GCA_027083655.1 Bacteroidales bacterium
TGATATTACAAGCCAGGTAAAGCAGGCTATTACCAAAGCACGGAGGATACGCCTGAAGGCTGAGTCTGATATTAGCCGTCTGCGTATCATGGCTACAGAGACAGTGTCCACAGCTTTAGAAGGCAAGATTCCTGCCAATATATCCACAGAACAGTTGTTGGATGATTTTCAGTCTGTTAAACAGAAGTTACTAGACCAGGTTGATGCAGGTATTGTGGAAAAAACAGAGCAATTATTAGCAGGCTATAGGGCACAGATAGATTTGAAAAAGAAAGAAATGGAAATGGCAAGGGCAATAGAAGTAAAATATACCAAGCTATTGGAAGAGCTAAAGCAAGCGCAGGAATTGCAGAGAATAAACAAGAGACTGGGTAAGCAACAGCAGAGGTTAGCCCAGATGCAGGGGGATGAACAGGGACAAAAACAACTGATCGAACAGGCTTATTCGTATGATATAATTGAGCAAGACGTAGCGCAAAAAGTAGAATATCTTAAGGCACTAGAAGATCTACAGAGTAAATACGATTCACCTGATCTAATAACCAATACTGAAGAGTACCAGAAACAATTGGACGAAATTACTAGCCAGCTTGAGGTCTGATCAAGGTCTTTAGTTTGTACATAAACAAGATAGTAATTGTTAAAAGGGCAGCAGAGAGTAGGAAAGTCACATTATAACCGAGAGTTTTTATCAATCCCCCAGATATTAGAGGTATAATAAAAGTTGAGATATTGCTCGAGCCTAGTACACTGGCATAAGTAGCCCTGTTTTTGTCATTAGATATCTCCACCAGTAAACCTTCAAACGTTATACGGTAAAAGCTATTGAATACTCCTACCATGAAGAAAACAACCTTATAAACCAATATGTTATTGGCAAAAAGTATTATTATGACAGGAGCTATGATGGATATGAAGATATTGGCATACAAAACATCAAAATAATCATAATTACGTTTGAGGGAGAGAAAGAGGCTACTGGCTAATACTCCTATTATTTTCCACATAAAAAGGGAAGCTATCAGGCGTGCATTAATTGCAAACTTGCTTATAGCCAGGGTTGTGAAAAAGGGTATAATGGACAGAAATAAACCCTCGGAGTTTACTATGAGCGAGAGAAACAACAGGCTTTTGTTTGATTTAAGTTCTTGATATACGAATTTTAAGTATGACTTTAGAGTAAAGCGGGCACGGGTGATAAAGATTTTTTCTTTCAATCCAATAATAGCAATTGTGCTTATTATCAGGGATGTAGCGCCCAATACATGCAGCAGGCTATAATTAAGAGGATAAGGAAACATTTTTAGCACGGGTTTGACAATCATTATTGCCAATATTATGCCTAGCCCATTACCCACTTGCTTAAGAGAATAAAGTCTTTTTAGCGAATGGTGGAACAGGGCCCTGGGCGCCATATCGATTATTCCCACACTAGTGTATGCGGCAGCCAGGGAATAAATAAAAAATAAGCACAAAATAAGTGCAATTGTCCATTGGGACGATAATCTGAATAAGTAATATTCCCACAGGACATAAGCAATAGCAAGCAACGATAATATACGGATACTAAAGCCCTGTAATAAGTATTTTTTACGTGTTGGTTTGTTCTGCAGAATAAGACCGAAGAAAAGCTGGGAAAATTTAGGTAGACCGATAGTAATAACCGAGAGCAGGCCGATTAAAACCTCGCCTGCTCCCATTTTGCTAAGCATGCCTGGCAGAATAGTGTCTTTGTCTAATAGGTTGATTGTTAGTAGAAAAAAGAACGATTGCCAAAGAAGCAAGAAAAAATTGCGTTTATGATCCCGTTCATTAATCCACTGGTTGAGTATCATCTCTCCATCAAATTACTTCAATTACCTTAGCAGTGTGACTTCCCCGTGCTTAGTAAATTGCTGGCCATTAACGAATGTACCCACTATTCTCCATACATACACATCCATTGGAAGAGGTTTACCATTAGGTAAACGGCCATCCCAGAAAACATGCTCCGGATCCCTGGTGTGAAAGACTACATTTCCATAACGGTCATAGATGTATAGCTCTGCTTCTTGGACATAATTCATTTTTGGTGCAAAGAAGTCATTTATACCATCACCATTAGGGGTAAATGCAGTTGGGAATTGGACAAACATGTCGCTAATAATGGTTATTGCGTCCTCTTTTATCAGGCTATCTTTACATCCGTTAATAGAAGTTGCGACAAGCTTGACATCGTATATTCCTGCTTGTTTGTATGCCTTACGTGGACTCTCGTCTGTCGAGGTCTCTCCATCGCCAAAGTCCCACAAGTAAAATTCACCTCCGATTGTTTGGTTATTAAACACAACAATCTGGTCAACGCCTGCAGTATCCGGCTCTATTGTGAAGTCGACCTGTGGATTCTGATAGACATAAACAGGCTTGAGGATTTCTTTTTCCTTGTCGCAATAACCTATGGCTGTGAGTTTTACCATGTAAGTCCCATGACCAATAAAAGTGTGCAATGGGTTAATATCTGTCGATGTTGACCCGTCTCCAAAGTCCCATATATAACTTTGCGCATTGCTTGATGAATTATAAAATTGTACATTCAGCGGTGCGCAACCTTCATTCTGATCCATTACAAACTCGGGTACTGGGTCAAAAGCAGTTATTGTAATTGTTCTCCTGAGAGTGTCATAACAGCCATAAGAATTACTTGCACTGACTGTAAGGTTGTAGACACCACAACCTGGATAAGCATGGATCACAGGATGAATAATATTTTCAACAATGCCGTCTCCGTAATCCCACGTGAAGTTCTGGTAATTAGGTGTGTTGTTTGTAATGTCGATTATTGTATCTGGATAAAAAATTACTGTTGAGTCTATATCAATATCTAGATTTGGCTCTGGATAAACTGTTATGGTTGTTTCTGCGCTATCTTTACACAATGAGTGGTAAGCATAAACAATAACATTGTATGTCTTTATTGCACCGGTGTTATTTGTATATAAATGTGCTATCTCGCCTGTAGTATTGGCAACTGCAGAATCTCCGAATGACCAATAAAAATTGGTATTTTCGGTTAAATATGGTGTGAAAGTTATTAACAGGGGACTACAACCTGCATTGGTGTCTACATCAAATAGCGCATAGTTCGGCGGTTGGGAGATGTGGGCACTTGTGTCTGATGTAGCACAACCATTGGCATCCACCACGTATCCTATATACACACCTGTGTCCAGATCCAGAAATTCGTAGCTAGACTGGAAATTAATACTATCAATACTGTAAAGCAGGGGAGTTGAGCCTCCACTGGCAAAGATTGTTAGCTTACCATCTGCAGCACCATAACATTTAACATCCTGGACTATTATTGTGTCTATTTGCAAAGGCAGTGGATTTGATATGTCAAAAGCAAAATAATTGGTCGAAGTACAACCCCGTTCATCCCGTGCTAAAAGTGCATAGTGACCTGCAGCTAAATTGATAAACAATGAATCTGGTTGCCATGTAATACCGCTATCAATAGTGTAATCTAAATCACCTGTACCTCCGCTGGCAGTAATGAGAATGGTAGCATTGCTATCATTGTGGCAACGTATTGGAGTAGTTTGGTATGAGTTAATATACACAGGGTTAGGTTCGTTAATAGTGAAAGAAATTGAGTTTTGGGTACATCCCATTGAATCTTTCACCATAGTGTAATACGAACCGGCTGGTACGTTAAAAGTATTAGTCTGGTAAAACTCGGATACAGTGCGGCCTATAATAGCATATCCGTAGTATAGCGGAGATGTACCTCCATGTGCATAAATAGTAATTTTACCTGTTGTGTCTCCATAACAAGTCTGTACATCTGCATAAGAAACCGAATCTATAGCAAGTGCAGGTGGCTCAGTGAGTGTTAATGTCGAGTCAATACTACAATGATAGACATCTTCTACTTTAACAGTATAGCTACCTGCCCGTAATGAAGGAAAATAGTTTGCCGATGTAACTGTGGTATCATTATTAGTATGGTTAATCAAGTAATATCTATATGGTGTCAGTCCTCCACTTACAGAAATTTCTATATAACCATCCTGGAGGCCATTACATGAAATATCCTGATAAATTAGCGAGTCGAGGACCATTGTGTCAGGCTCTGTAATTAAAATAGGTTGTGAATACCATATCTGGCAGTTATGTGCATCTTTGGCACTTACATAATATGTACCTGCATAAAGGTTCCCGAACAAGCTATCTGCTGAGAATGTTACCGCACTATCAATAGAGTATGTATATGGAGCTGTACCTCCTCCGACTGCTACAGATATCCAACCTTTGGGGGTGCCGTGGCATGAATCTACATCATGTTTTGCCACTGTCAAAAAGTACAGGGGCGAAGGTTGTCCTATACTAACGTTGCTATATGTCTTAATACATCCATTTGCATCAATTACATAGGGTGAATAATTTGAAGCAGATGGTAGATTACCAAAATAATTAGTATCTGACAAAGTTATGCCACCGTCTATAGAGTATTTGTAAGGAGGAGTGCCACCACTGACTTGTATTGTTATGGAGCCTGTGCTATCACCATAACAAGTTGTAACGTTTTGGGTTATTACTGTATCTATAACTAATTGTGGTGGTTCGTTGACAGTGAGGGTCGTGCCTGTTACGGTACATCCGTTATTATCTTTTACTTGTATGTCATAATTACCAGCATAAACCTGTACAGTATCACCAACAATATAGCTAAAGCTTGCACCTCCGTTAATAGAATAAAGTAACTGCCCTGTACCTCCGTTAGCATTGACATATACCCAACCAGTTTGGGTTTGATAACAACGGACATCACCGCTTGCCTCATCTGTTATTGTGATTTGTGGAGGTTCTGTCAGAGTGATAGCGTTTGCACTATCTACACAGCCATGGCTATCTTGCACATAAGGATAATATGTGCCGGCTTTGAGTGTATCAAAATTATTGACGCTCTGAAAGGTTGTACCTCCATCAATCGAGTATGAAATAGGTGATGTACCACCAAGAGTGTAAATAATTATCCTGCCTGTAGAATCGCCATAGCAAGTCTCGATATTATATTGTGCTACGCTTGAAATTTCCAATTTAGGAGGTTGTGTTATTTCTATATCAGTCCAATTTGCCAAACAACCAGAACCATCTTTGACAACTGGCTTGTATACTCCTGCGGGCAAATTGTTAAAGTAATTCAGGAGTTGGAAATTATTGCCATTATCTATTGAATACATTAAAGTAGGTGTCCCCCCACTGGCAAATATTTCTATAGTAGCCGTGCTATCCCCATAACAACCGTCAATATTAGTGTAGTTGACACTATCAATAGTTAACAAAGGAGGTTGTGTGAGTACTACTGTATCAGGACCTGCTGTACAATTGTTTGTGTCTGTTACCACTATGTAATAATCACCTGCAGGCAGGGAATCAAAGAAATTATTATAATCAAAACTCTGGCCATTGTTAATAGAATATCTTAGGCTACCAGAGCCTCCTTGTGCATCAATAGTAATGCTACCTGTAGAGTCACCATAGCATGTTGAAACGTCATTTTTTGTAATAGAGTTGATAACTACTTGTTGCGGTTGTAAAATAGTAATGACAGGTGTTGTATCCTGGCAATCATTCTGGTCTTTGACAATAACATAATAGTCATTTGCCCCCAGGCCTCCGAAATAACCAGAAGGCTCAAATGTTGTACCTGTGTCTATGGAGTAAGTTAGTTGTCCATAACCACCAGCTGCCTGGACTGTTATACTACCGTTTTTATCACCGAAACAACCACTAACATCTTCTTTTGATACGCTTAGAATAAGAATATCGTATAATGGATCAACCTTGTAAATTCCCTCATCATAAAGACAACCATTGCCATCTTTGACAACAACGTTATACGAACCAGAATCTAATCCTGTAAAATCAGGGCTAGATACAAAAGTGCCAGAAGGACCTGTAATTGAATAGCTAAAAGGGCCTGTCCCGTTAGAAACAGATATATGTATTTCTCCGTTTTGGCTATATGAGCAGGGCTTTATGAATGTAGTATCGACCACAATATCTGGTTTGGGTGGTTCATTAATTGTAAGATAACCAGCCGATAGTATGCATGTGCCTGCTGACCGCACTTGTGTAAGATGGGCTCCCCCGCTAAGGCCGGAAAATAAATAGTTAGTATCTGTTGTTGGTGTTGTCCATGTTACACCTCCGTCTATGGTATACTCATAAGAAGGAAATCCTCCTGTGATGGCTATATTAATTGATCCGTCTGCATATCCACCGCATGAGACGTCTGTCACAGTGGTGTCTACAAAACTAAAATCAACTATTTCAATTTTATCCAAGGCAATATCTGCTTGATTAGCATCAGGATCATTATCATCGCTTGTCCATGCCCGAAACATGATGTAGACTACTGGTTTGCCTGCGAAAGTGTCAAGGCATATAACTTCCCTGTGCCAGTCAGGTCCTTGGTTGCCAATGAGGTTGGTATCAAGTTGTATCCATGTTGTCGAATCAGTTGAAATTAATATTTCGAGGTAGTTTATAAAGCTCCCGTACATATTGTAGTAAAAAGACAATATTGGCATAGTTGTACCGCTAAAGTCAAACTTACCTATAAGATCAGCATGGCGTTTGGGATTATAAAAGTTAGAATCGCTTTCTATGTATATGTAATAATTACCATCATATGCACCAGGAGGACCAGTAAATGCAGTTGGTGTAGTATCCTGCCAGCGGGTCCAATCAATGTCATCACTGGTACCCTGCATCCATACGCCGAATCCTGTCTCAAAGCTCTCTCTTGAGGGTAATGTATTCTGGCTAAGTGCAAAGCTACTGAAAATCAGGTATATTGAAATTAAGGCGCCTATTTTTTTCATTATACGGAATCTTTTATATTTACAACGTTTTTATTCTCTTTATAAGATTGAGAAAATGCAATTAAAGTTGCAACAAGTTGTTATAAAATTAACAAA
>JALWNS010000119.1 GCA_027083655.1 Bacteroidales bacterium
CAAATTTCATTAGTTTTTTACCAATGCCTGAATGACGGTAATCATAATCCACTGCTACCTGCCGGATTTTAATCGTTTGTTTATCAATTGGTTTGAGCAGTGTCGTGCCAATGACTTTACCATTATAAAGAGCTACAATATGAAAGCAAGGTTTATCTTGTTCGAGTGCTTTTGGGGTGAATTTCATACCCAGGGGCTGGCGTAATGTTTCTTCCCGTAATTTAACGCTTTGCCAGTAAACAGGTGTATTGTACTGGATTATTTTTATTTCCATTCTGTGATTAAGTTTACGTAGATTTGCTAAATTTACTCAAAAAAAAGAAATAAATGAATTATCAACAAACCCTGGAGTATTTGTATAGCCAATTGCCAATGTATCAGCGTATAGGTGCTGCGGCTTATAAGAAAGATTTATCACGCACACTTGAATTGGACAAATATTTTGGTCATCCACATAAACGTTTCAAGTCTATTCATATTGCGGGCACGAATGGCAAAGGATCTGTAGCCCATTCTTTAGCTTCTATCCTGCAGGAGGCAGGCTACCGTGTGGGGCTATATACTTCTCCCCATTACCTTGATTTCAGGGAGCGTATCCGTATAAATGGGCAAATGGTTAGCCAGGATTATGTTGTATCTTTTGTTGGGGAAAACAAGCCTTATTTCGAGCGTGTCAAGCCTTCATTTTTTGAGATGACTGTGGCAATGGCATTTAAATATTTCGCAGACGAACAAGTCGATATTGCTGTAGTTGAAGTTGGTATGGGAGGCAGGCTTGATTCGACGAATATTATTACACCCCTGGTCTCTGTAATTACTAATATTGGTTATGATCACATGCAGTTTCTGGGTAATACGCTGGCGGATATTGCGCGTGAAAAGGCCGGGATAATAAAACCTTACGTTCCAGTTGTTATAGGCTCTATGCCAGCAGGTGTGCAGAATGTTTTTCTGGAGGTTGCAGCCCAGAAAGATGCACCTATTTATTTAGCAGCTAATAACTACTCTGTCGAAAATGCCTATATGACAAGCAATGGCAAACTGGCATTCTCAGTCTATCATCGTGGCGAAATTTATTACAAAGATTTAAAGTTTGGTCTAGTTGGCCAGTATCAAAAAATGAATATTCCGGTTATACTTCAAACAATTGATGTTCTCAGGCAATCTCCTTATTTTGAAGTGGATGACAGGGCTTTGTCGCAAGGACTGGAAAAGGTTGTTGACAATACAGGTATTATGGGCAGATGGCAAATAATTTCCCATATGCCCTTGATTGTATGTGATGCCGGGCACAACCAGGATGGCATAAGGCAGGTAGTTAACCAGATTAATTTTCAAAGCTTTGATAGTCTGTATTTTATTTTTGGTGCTGTCAATGACAAGGATTTGAGTTCTATTTTGCGACTTTTGCCACGGGATGCTAAGTATTATTTTGTCCGTTCATCTGTGGACCGTTCTTTACCTGCGCAGAAGCTCAGGGAACAGGCTCTTGTTTATGGCCTCCAGGGCAAGGCTTATGATAGCGTCTCGGAAGCAATAGACCAGGCATTGCAGAAGGCCAAAGATAATGATATGATATTCATAGGAGGAAGTACATTCGTTGTAGCCGATGCTCTTAAGTATTTTAATGAAAAGGGTTTTTAATGTTGTAAAAAATAAGACAAATTAGTCTTTTATTTTTGGGATAAATTTATAAATCAATTAAATTCGCCACATCAAAACTCATAAAAACTAAGAAAATGTCAAGTTTGAGAGAAGAAATATTAGAGAAACTCCAAGCTATCAAAGTTCCAGAGAGTGATAAAACAATTGCAGATTTGGTAAAGGATCTGCGCATAGCAGACAAGGATATTCTTGTAGAGATGGAGCTTGACCGTAAAACTGCTGTTTTACGCCGTTCTATAGAGAGAGCCACACGCCAGGTATTGGAAGCTTACCGTGCACAAGGGTATAAGGTTATGCTCAATATCACAGAGGAGAAGCTCGAATTCCAGAAAGTTAATATACAAGCTCCTCCTGAGCGGCCCTTAAAGGAGGTTAAAAATATTATAGCAGTAGCTTCAGGTAAAGGTGGTGTTGGCAAGTCGACGGTTTCGGCTAACCTTGCCGTTGCTTTGGCTTCTACAGGAGCTAAGGTTGGCCTTTTGGATGCTGACCTTTATGGTCCATCTATCCCTACGATGTTTGGCCTGGAAAATGAGAAACCTTTTGTACAAAAGATAAATGGAAAAGATTATATTCTTCCTATTGAGAAGTATGGGGTACAGGTTATTTCGATAGGCTTTTTTATCCGTCCAGAAGATGCCGTAATTTGGCGTGGTGCTATGGCAACGAATGCTATCAAACAGCTATTGACAGATGTTCATTGGGGAGAGCTAGACTACTTTATCATTGACCTGCCTCCTGGAACTGGTGATATACCATTGACCCTCGTCCAGACGATTCCTTTGACTGGTAGTGTGATAGTTACTACACCACAGAAAGTAGCTATTGCTGATGTTGTTAAAGCAATTAGCATGTTCAAGACTGATAAGATTAACGTTCCTGTACTAGGGTTAATTGAAAACATGGCATGGTTCACACCTGCGGAATGTCCTGATAAGAAATATTATATCTTTGGTCAAGGGGGTGCAGACAAGCTTTCACGTGAATATAATATCCCTATTCTTGGCCGTGTTCCAATGATTATGAGTATTGTGGAAGATAGCGATAGTGGAAAACCAACAGTTTTGAAAGAAGACAGTCCATATAACAATTATTTCCGTGAGATAGCCGCAAAGCTTGTTGAGGAAGTTGATAAACGAAACAAAAACCTTCCACCTACAGAGATTTTGCGTATTTAAAAGTTCCCAAAAGAGGCTGTCTGAGAAGGCAGCCTCTTTTTAGTATTAAACTTGGCTAAAACAATAATACCTTTGCCGTAAACAATTTTTTGTACCCTCTAGTACTGGAATATTTCATTTGAGCAAATTGATTGTGCGTTCGCTAAAGCAGTTACTTTTGTCCCCTCCAACTATTATTTTGCCCTCCAGTAGCCCGTATAAATGTTTGATGTGCTTGTCCCTGGCTATTGTGTCTTGTCCATCGATGATTGCCCCGTCGATGAGAAAAATTACCCTGTCCTGATAAATGATAAAGTCTTCGACCCCGCCGCGGTGTTTTAAGTCGAAATTTAGCATATTATCCAGCGAAAATATGCCTTTCTTGCAGGCGAAGAAAAGCCTGTTATCCTGGTAAATCATTTCCCTGATACTATCACAAATGCAGTTAAGGTCAATAGTCTGGTCAATAATGCCTAGCCCTATACTTATCTTCATTAGCTTGTTCTGGTAGCTATCGTATATCCATGCATATTGCGATCCTTCGAGGGCTACCTGTGTGGGGCGGATAATGCCTAGATTTACCAGGTTTAGCGATTTTATCTTGGTTAATTTGTTGTCCAGTACTATGAGTGTCTGGTCTGTTAACACAGTATTTACCATGCAGTTGAATGAATAAATGTCTTGCACAGAACTCACAATCAAATCATCATAATTGAACGATGTTTTTGTTTGGGTGTAATTAAGCCAGAGGGATTGGCCCTTTATGCTAAGAATACCCCTGCCACAGGCCTGGCACATCTGTGCATGCCACCTCTGCGCAATGGCAGGTAGTGTCATCATTAAAAGGAAAAGGGGAAAAATAATTTTTTTCATTGGCTAAGTATTTGGTTAAGTAATGTTTCGATATCATGGCGGGCTCTGCTTTGACTGCAACGGAAGTTGTTGGTTATGACCACGACGAGCAGAACCCTATTGTCAGGCGTAAAATAATAACCTGCATAGTTGCGAACATGTCTCATTGATCCGCTCTTGCCATGAAAACGGTTTTCCAGTACAGTGCCTCTGCCAAAGTATTTGAGTGTGCCGTTAAGACCTGCTACTGGTAGTGTACTGACAAATTCCTGGTAATAAGGGCCATGGTAAATCTGCTCCAGGACTGAGGATAGTCCTTTGACTGTGAGATTATTATAACGGCTCAGGCCACTACCGTCATATAATTCAAAGTCCAGTGTATCGATGCCCATGTTACTAAGACATTGATAAAGTGCAGAGACACCAGCCTGTGTGGATACAGTATCTTTGTACTTGTTAGCCAGATGCAAAAGCATCATTTCTGCATACAGGTTAATGCTTTTCTCATTGGTTCTGGCGATAATATCAGATAGAGGGGGTGAATAATGCCGTAGCAGGATAGTCATATTATTGGCTTCATAGACAGTTGTGCCAGGGTCATATATGCTCATAGGCTCGCCGTTAACTATAATATTTTTAGCAGTGAGCCTTTTTTTTAGTTCCTGTGCAAGTAGCAGGGCAGGGTCTGGAATGGAGCCTTTGACTGTGAAACGGCTACGGTATGCAGGCAACCGTCCTATGACCTTGCGTTCGAAGGTGAAAGGAGCGCCAATGATGTAGCTTTGGTCTGACCGTATTCGTGCGCTATGTACATAAGAACGGATAACAAGTCCTGGTATTTGTGGTTCGATACCAGTAATTTGTGCTTTTGACCCAGGGCGGCCTGTTCGAAAGATAATTTTGTATGTGTTATCGTAGATACACAACCCAGACGGTGCCGCCCCATAATAATTCCCCAGATCTTCCCATGTCCATTTGTGTGGCACAGGGTCAGGTCCAAAGATCGTAGCATCAGCGATAATATTACCTGTTATTGTCTTTATGCCTGCTGAGGCGATAGCATTGGCCAGTTGGTCTATGATGAGCGTATCATCAAAAAGCCTAGATCCTAACGTAGGGTCGCCATGTCCCTTTATTACAATATTCCCGTAGAGAACATTGTCTTTTATTTGACCTGTGTAAAAAAGGTCTGTAGCAAACCTATGGTTAGGCCCAAATGTTGCCAATGCGCAATATGTAGTAAGTAGTTTCTGTATTGATGCTGGAATAAGGTATGTGTTTATGTTATAGGATATTATCAAAGAATCATTTGCCAGGTCCTTGACTAATAAACCAAAGTTGGCGTTGCGGTATTGCGGCAGGGAGAGAAAGTATTGTAGAGCCTTACTGGGTATTTGGGCTAATGAAAGTACTTGCCAGAGGCTAAACATTAGCAAGATAGCAAATCGTTTCATGGTTATCTAACTATTAATAATTTGCGCACACATTTATCTCGACCTAGTTCATCGGTGCAAATTATGAGATAGACGCCTGAATGGGGTTTTGAACCATCAAGGGAGAGGCCATTCCACACAGCTGTGCCGCCATTGGAGCGTGTTTCAAATAATAGATTACCCTGAAGGTCCGTGATTTTTACTAAGGTATTTTGTTTCAAACCTGTTATAGTAATAGGTCCATCGTAATACGGTCTTACAGGGTTTGGGAAGACCCTTGCACTTGCAAAGTCATCCTTGCTTTGTGAGGCATCATTACGAAATGCAATAACACCCTGGTCTGTGATGAAGTATACAACGCCTGTCTGCGAATGGTATTCTATATCGTAGATAGCATCTGTGGGGATGGTCCCATTATTAACATTATAATGCCCCTCTTCTGACAAGCAATCAGGACTTAGGAGAACAATCCCGAAATAAGACATACCTACCCATTTACGGTTGCCATCATCGACAACAATACTGGAACAATTGGCATTATCCAAAAGATAGGCATAAATAGTTGTATCGTTAAGTGTAACTTGTACCAGTGGTCTGATAGCTTTAAAATCAGGGGAATTAAAGTCTTGCACAGTCAAGTATCCTAAACCATCGCTAGTAGCAAACCATAACGTACCATCCTTGTCTTCGACAATGTCATTTATTGAGCTTCCTATACGCTGTGATGGGTAAAATACCCTAGCCTCGTGTGTGGAGAGGTTAATAGCCATAAGTCCGGAACTTTTGACAGGTGCATAAAGATAGCCTTGTGATGTTAGTATAAAACTTGAGAATGTTTTGCCTACACCTACAGCCGAAGCTTCTACTTCTTGCCATGTTCCGTCAGGATTTAGGATAATGACAGGGTAGGTATTCGAATTATACAAAATCCACAGTCGACCTTGCTGGTCATATTGTAAATACGTAATTTTAATGTTGTTATTATTGGCTGAGAGTGGTGAGTTTTGGCCAGAGTAGATCTTGACTATCTGTCGATCCTGTATTTCCACAAGTCCGGTACTATCGCTAGAAACGAACCAGTGTTCAGGGTCTTGAGGATCTACCGCAATAGCGAGAATTTGATTGATAGAGTTTGAAGTAAAATATTCTATATCTCCTTTTTCGTTGATTATGCTTATGACAGCATTGTAGCCATATTCCCGGTCAATATCATCTGTTTTGTGAAGAACATAAACGTTTTGCCCTGTTGCTTTAATAGCGTTAATCTGGTCTGAGAATAAAGATGCAACACTGATTTTTTGACCAAAATCCCGTATTAGTGAGTTATATCTGTCTGCAATATACAGAGAACCGTCTAACTCTGTTATGTCATTTGCATAAATCTTGTCACCGGAAAGGTAATTTTCATAGCTATTTAGCACATTACCATTAGCGTCAAGGATTAGAATTTTCTTACCAAGCAGGTATATTTTGCCGTCGATTATCCTCATTTTGTATTGATCAGGCTGATAGGTAATTTGTATAAACGAAGAGTCCAATACTTTGAAAACTGCACAAGATTGGTTCTGGTAAGTTAGTACATATAGCTCATTATCCAGAAGACCAAGTTTTTGGCCATTGGATAGGTTAATTAGATGCCATTGGGTCAGAGGTCCAATTAAATCTTTTTCAATGTAATAGATACCTGTTGATGTAAGGGCGTAAATTTTGCCATCTTTGATTTTTATGTCCTTGACAGGTATGAATTTTTCGAGACTATCACGGAAATAAACCGTATTGTCGAAGTTAAGAGTGCTAAGGCTTATGGAAGATAAACCATAATTTGTTGCCAACCATAGCGTATTAT
>JALWNS010000120.1 GCA_027083655.1 Bacteroidales bacterium
ACCTATTACCGTACACAACGCATTCGGAGGCTTCTCCACTTTTGTAAATAAACTTGAAATAAAAGGTGGATTTTATCTCGATGGAAAAATTGTTGAACACAATGGCTGGATAGAATTTGACCATGACTTCTTCACAGACCCTAGTAATGCCATATTAGAGAGAGCCGAAAAATTAAACCATCCATTGCTATGGCAAAAAATACTTGAGCAATTTCCATATCTGAGGCTCAACCTGGCACATTTCGGAGGTGATGGCAAGCACTGGCAACCGGTGATAACCAAACTCTTGCTAGAATATCCCAATGTTTATACAGACTTGTCGTGCCAGACAGAAAAACACATGCTCCACCATATCAAAAAAAATTATTTTCACTTGGCACCTAAAAAATTCCTCTATGGCTCAGATTATTACCTTAATTTATTTTTTATTGATTCTTTTGATAGATATCTGGCAAACTTCTTTGACTCCTTCTCTGATTTAGAACTAGAGGCAATGATGTACTACAACCCTTCACAATTCCTTTTTAACGGTAAAAAATACCTATAATAAGGGCAGTAATAACCATTCCCGCGCCTCCTCCTCGTCAGAGAAAAAACGCGTTTCAAAACTATGTAATAACCGCCGCTCCTCTATTGTCTGCTCTACTGACATGGTTACAATCATGTGCTCGGGTACAACAACTGCTAATTTCTTTACTCCCGAATCATTATAAGCAGGAAGAAGAATATCATTGGCAAATTCTTGTAAAGTAATAGATATAACAAATTGCATCTCTTTGGTAAGCAACAGGATATAAGGCTTTCTATGTTTCCGTATCACATCCGCATCCAAAATAATTTCTTGAATATACTCCTTCTCCTTCATCATTACTGTTTCTGGTTTCCACCTAAAAACAAAGATATCACCTTCTATCCAGGCTTGTTTATATTTGGTATTTAAAATCATTTTTTTCTGCGAAAAATATAAATTTTCAACTACCTTGCCAAAGCTTCAAATAAAATTTCTACCGGATGAAATGCTTTTCTGCCTGTACCGTGTGCTATATGGTGCCTACAGCTGGTTCCTGGTGCAATTACCACTGCTTCTTGCCCTGTCTGGCGAATAGTAGGGAAAAGCACTAAATTACCGATTTTCATTGAGAGCTCATAATGCTCCTTTTCATAGCCAAAAGCTCCTGCCATACCGCAACAACCCGACTGTATCTCCTCTACTTCAAAATTCTCTGGCAACGACAGCACGCGGTGTGTGTATTTTGTGCTTGATAATGCTTTCTGGTAACAATGCCCATGAAAGACGACTTTCCTGCGGTCCTTGACAAACATCTCCCGCGTAATGCGCCCAGCGTCTGCTTCCCGTGCCACAAACTCCTCAAAAGTATATGTCCACTGTGCTATCTTCTTTGCCTCCTCTAATAGCGACCGGTCCACAAGATCCACTGCCTCGTCCCTAAAGGTCAAAATCGCCGATGGTTCCAGACCCACCAACGGAGTGTGCTCTGATATCTTTCCCCGTAGCGCCTGTATGTTTTTGTTAATTATTTTTCGTGCTTGCTTTAATATGCCTTTGGAAAGATACGTTCGGCCACTGATCCCAATCCTGGGAATTATTACCTCATATCCCAGACGCTCAAAGAAAAGTATTGCCTTTATGCCAATATCGCTATCATATTGGTTAGTAAACTCGTCTATGAAAAGATAAATCCTTCTCTGCCCTTGTGAATGAGAGTGTTTTTTATACCACGACATGACTGTCTCGCGCGCTAGATCTGGCAGATCCCTATGCGGAGTAAATCCTATGAGGCTAAAAACACTCTTCGCCAGACGACTGTTAATCAATTTATTAGCCAGACCTGCAAAGGGTAGCATCATCTTGTTAAACAAAGGCAAATTAGCTATAAGCCACGACCTTAGCGGCACGCCATGACGATCATAATAGTGTTGCAGAAACTCTTGCTTAAGCTTGGTCATATCCACATTAGCAGGGCACTCTGCCTTGCATGCCTTACACATCAGGCAATTATCCAAAATCTCATATAACTCCCTTCGTGTAAAATCCTCTGGCTTCTTGCTTCCTACCAGTATCTCACGCAGCATATTGGCTCTTGCCCGTGTGGAATAATACTCATCTTCCGTGGCTTTGTACGAGGGACACATCGTGCCGCCTATAACCTGCTTCTGTCGGCAGTTGGCCGAACCATTACATTTAAGAGCCAATTTTTCAAAGCCTCCTTCCCGGTCATACCGGAAATACGTCTGGACTCGTGGCATCTGCCAGTCCACAGGTATGCGCAAGTCCTGGTCCATGGGAGGAGTGTCCACTATCTTTCCCGGGTTAAAAATACCCTGTGGATCCCATGTGTATTTTATCTGTCGAAACATCTGGTAAATCTCCTGCCCATAGAAAAAAGGTATTAGCTCACCGCGCAGGCGTCCGTCTCCGTGCTCACCGCTGAGCGAACCGCGGTATTTTTTCACCAATGCCGCCACATCGTATGCAATTGCCCGGAATTTCCCCAGTCCTTCCTTGTCGCGCAAGTCAAGCACAGGACGCAGGTGCAGCTCGCCGCTCCCTATATGAGCGTAATACACACAAGAAGTGTTGTAGCGGTCCAGCACCTGCTGCACCTCACGAATGTAACCGGGTAAGTATTTGGGTGCCACTGCTGTATCCTCTATTACGCTCACAGGTCGCGCCTTCCCATACAGATTTGGCAATACGCCAAGACCGGCATTGCGCAATTTCCACACGCGTTGAATATCCTCATTCCATAGCAGGGGGAAATAATACCCCAGACCTTCACGGCGCATAGCTGCCTCCATGTCCCGGGCCCTGGATAATATCTCCTCCTGTGTCCCTGCCATAAACTCCACTATCAGTATGGCACCTGGGTCGCCTTGCACGAAGAAGCGGTTTTTCCGCTGCTCTGGATTATCCTTTGTCAGCTCCAAGACTGTGCTATCCATTAGCTCTACGGCAGCAGGGCTAAAGTCCAGGGCTATAAGATTGGCATAAAAAGCCTGCTCCAGCACCTCCAGATGCACTGCTACCACTGCCCTGTGCTTCGGCGGCAGGGGCGACAGCTCAAGCTTAAACTCTGTAAAAAACATCAAAGTACCTTCGCTACCTGCCAACAGGCGCGCAAAATTAAACCTTTCCCTGCCGCCGAAAGGCTCTGTGTCCAGCAAAAGATCCAGGGCATAACCAGTATTACGGCGCTTCACATCTGGGTCTGGGTAATTTTGCCGTATAAGATCCCTGCGTTTATCATCCTTCAATAGATTGTATATCTGGCGGTAAACCTGGCCTTCAAGTGTCCTGAACTGTAGTCTTTTATCAAACTCCCCGCGGCTGAGCGGTCCAAAGGTGACATAGCTCCCATCCGACAGATAGCCGCTAACTTCCAGCAGCTTATCCCGTGTGGATCCATAAATTAATGAATGCAGGCCAGAAGCATTATTACCAACCATACCTCCCAGTGTGCAACGTGTACCTGACGAAGTCTCAGGACCGAAGAGCAAGCCATAAGGCTGAAGTAGCTTATTTAGCTCTGCCCACACAATACCTGGCTGTACACGTGCCCATCTTTCCTCGTCATTGACCTCCAACAGGCGTGTCATATAGCGTGATACATCCACTACTATGCCCTCGCCTACGACCTGGCCTGCCAGGGACGTACCTCCTCCACGTGGTATTAACGCTATGCCACTGGAACGCGCAAATTCTATCAATGTCCTGATATCCTCATTATCCCGCGGATACACCACGGCCAGAGGCATCTGCCGGTACTCCGACACATCCGTAGAATAAATTGTGCGAATGGCTATATCTGTGCGTATTTCACCCTTGAAACCCCTGATTTTCATCACACTGCTATTTAGTAACCATAATTCTTCTATTGCTAAAGTTTGAAAAATTCCCTGTGCTGAGCAAAAATTATTACAAAACCGTATTGGCCAAAACGCTTATCTCATTAATAAACAAACAATTAAACATCTCCAAAGACCCAACAACCTGCTGCCTTTCATGTATTATAATCAAAACATATGACATTAGTTATGCTTTGTTTTTTAGAGTTTTTTTTACCTTTGTATCAAATTTTTGAGAAATAAACCAAATCCACAACAACTATGGACAAGAATCTGCCTAAGAATTTTGAGCCTTCACAGATTGAAGAAAAATGGTATGATTACTGGATGAAGCACAAACTTTTCCACTCCGAACCTGATGAGCGCAAACCATATACAATCGTGATCCCACCGCCCAATGTGACGGGTGTTTTGCACATGGGACACATACTCAACAACACAATACAGGATATCCTTATCCGCCGTGCACGTATGAAAGGCTATAATGCCCTGTGGGTGCCTGGCACAGACCACGCTTCTATTGCAACAGAGGCTAAGGTTGTTGCCAAGCTCAAGAAGCAAGGCATAAACAAAACCGACCTCACACGCGAGCAATTCCTGGAGCATGCCTGGGAATGGACACACGAACATGGTGGCATCATTCTCAAGCAGCTGCGCAAGCTTGGTGCTTCGGCCGACTGGGACCGCACAAACTTCACTCTGGACGAACATTATTACCAGAGCGTTATCAAGGTGTTCGTTGACCTGTACAACAAAGGCCTTATTTACCGCGGCTACCGTATGGTCAACTGGGATCCTGAGGCCAAGACAGCCATTAGCGACGAAGAGGTCATTTACAAAGAAGTGCCAGGCAAGCTATGGTATGTCAAATATCCTATTGTTGGCGAAGATGACGCTATCGTCATTGCCACTACACGTCCTGAAACAATACTTGCCGACACAGCTATAGCCGTTAATCCAAACGACGAACGCTTCAAAAAATACATTGGCAAAAAGGCCATTGTCCCACTCGTAGAAAGGGAAATACCTATCATTGCCGATGATTACGTTGATCCTGAGTTTGGTACTGGTGCACTGAAAGTCACACCAGCACATGACCCTAACGACTATGAAATAGGCCTGCGCCATGGCCTGGAAGTCATTGACATATTCAACGAGGACGCCACACTGAACGAGAATGCTAAATTTTTCGTAGGCAAGGACCGTTTTGAGGCGCAGAAATTTATGGTAGAAGAGCTGAAAAAGCGCGGCCTTCTAGTCAAAGAAGAAGATTACCTGCACAATGTTGGCTTTTCCCAGCGAACAGATGTGCCAATAGAGCCACGCCTGTCCAAGCAGTGGTTCCTGAAAATGAAAACATTGGCAGAGCCTGCCCTCAAAGCCGTGTTGGATGGGGAGATACGCTTCGTCCCTGAGATGTTCAAAAATACTTACCGCCACTGGATGGAAAACATCCGTGACTGGAACATCTCGCGCCAGCTATGGTGGGGACACCGTATCCCAGCATATTACATCCGCGACACAGAAGAATTTGTCGTGGCAGAGACCAAAGAGCAGGCACTTGAACTGGCAAAAGAAAAGACTGGCGACCAGAGCCTTACACTTGATGACCTGCACCAGGACCCTGACACATTAGACACATGGTTCTCCTCATGGCTTTGGCCAATAGCTGTGTTTGACGGCATACGTTATCCTGACAACCCGGACATTAATTATTATTACCCAACCAGTGTGCTCGTAACGGGCCATGATATAATCTTTTTCTGGGTTGCACGTATGATAATGGCTGGTTATCATTACCGCGGCACTTATCCATTCAAGGATGTGTATTTCACAGGCATGGTGCGTGACCATCTAGGCCGTAAAATGTCCAAATCCCTTGGTAATTCACCAGACCCGCTGGACCTGATTGCAAAATATGGTGTTGACGGTGTCCGCTTCGGTATCCTCTCCTGTTCACCGGCTGGTGGAGACCTCCTCTACAAAGACGACCTGCCACAGCAGGGACGCAACTTTGCCAACAAGATATGGAATGCATTCCGCCTTATCTCAATGTGGGAAGTAGATGAGGCGCTGGAGCAACCAGAAGTTAACAAGGTAGCAGTACAATGGTTTGAGAACAAGCTAAATGCAGTCATTGACCAGACAGAAAAAATGTTTGACAGCTACCGTCTCTCTGAGATCCTCATGACACTTTACCAGCTTTTCTGGGATGACTTTGCATCATGGTACCTGGAGATTATCAAGCCTAAGTTTAACAAAGAGAAAAATGCTGCTTTCATAGACAGCGCTACCCTGGAGGCAACAAAATCATTCTTTGACCGCCTGCTCCGCCTGCTGCATCCTTTCATGCCATTTATTACCGAAGAGCTGTGGCAGAAACTGGACGAGCGCAAGGAAGGAGAGAGCATCATGTATGCTCCTTATCCAGAGGCAAAAGAATATGACAACCAGCTCCTGGAGCTATTTGAAGACACAAAGAAGATCATCAGTACAATTCGCTCCCTGAGGAAAGAATACAAAATAGAGCCCCAGCAGAAGCTAAACATCAAGGTGCGAGTCATTGACGGACAGTATAATAATATATTTGATGAGGCGATACGTAAACTCGCAGGCATTGACCAGATAGAGCTTATTAGCAACAAGATCAAAGGGGCTAAAGTCTTCATGATAAAGACACTGGAATACAATATACCGCTCGGCGACTTGATTGACATCAAGAAAGAGCTGATTGACCTGATAGAACAGTATGACTATCAAAAAGGTTTCCTTCAGTCTGTACTAAAGAAGCTTAACAATGAGAAATTCCTTTCGCGTGCACCTGAGCAGGTAGTAGCCCGTGAAAAAGAGAAAAAAGCCAGTGCCGAGGCCAAGCTAAAAGCACTGAAAGAACAAATCTCCGAACTACTTGACTTTTTCCTTGACTGATAGACATTTGCGCCAAAACGAGAGGGCGGCCATCAGGCCGCCCTCTCATTTATCAATTATATTTGACTTTCCCCGCCAAATTTTATACATTTATGCTTAATATACCTAAAATC
>JALWNS010000121.1 GCA_027083655.1 Bacteroidales bacterium
GATATAAGATAAAGGAAGATAAAGGCGTTCCAGGTATCTTCTTCTTGCGCCAATTAGACAATGGCGATTTTGCCCTTCTGGCAGGAAATTATGTTACTGAAGAACAAAAAGACATTATCAAGGAAAAACTTGAGTTTATAAATTCCAAGTCTATTGAGGAAATTAGTGAGCTATATGATGAGATTTTATTAGACATGGAGAATGTTGATTCTTTGCGTTCAGGTTTAGGCCTTTATGATCTAAGAATTAAAAGCTCCTCTCTTTTGCAATATAAATTTCTAAAAGTTTCAGAAAATCTGTATTTTTATATCCTGCAAACCCTAATCAAAAACGTCAATTGATCATGGAACCAATTATACTTCAACCTTCTGAGGATACTCCCGAAGTCATACTTAACCCTTCGGAAAATATTTTTAGGATTGCACGTGTTTCTGTTCCAGAAGACGCTTACGAATTTTACCAGCCAATAATCCACTGGCTCAGGGAATATAGCAAAAATCCATTGCCAGAAACAATTTTTGAATTTGATCTCGAGTATGTAAATACTGCTTCAAACAAGCAACTTATGCAATTGATGTTGGTACTTGATGAGATAGCACAGACTAGTCCTGTTACAGTTAAATGGTTTTATGAATCTATTGACGAAGATATGCTCTCTTTGGGTAAGAGGTACGAAAAATTAGCCAAGAATATACACTTTGAATTTATAGAAATTTAATCTTTCCCTATGGCAAAAAATATAGAGATTAAAGCCCGTTGCAACGAGCCTGCACGTATAAGAAATATTCTTCAAGCAGTGCAGGCTCGTTTTGTAGGTGTGGACAACCAGATAGATACTTATTTCCATGTGCCCAATGGGCGGCTGAAATTGAGGGAAGGCAATATTGAAAAAAATCTGATTTTTTACCAGAGGCCGGATGAAGCAGGTCCCAAAAAATCAGATGTGTTGTTATATAAACCAGATGATGCACAGTCTCTAAGACAGGTTTTGCAGGCAGCATTGGGGATATTAGTCCAGGTAAAGAAGAAAAGGGAAATTTATTTTGCCGGAAATGTAAAATTTCATATTGATGAGGTAGAGGGCCTTGGTGGTTTTGTAGAAATAGAGGCTCAGGATTTTAATGGCCAGTATAACGAGCAACAACTACTCGAACAATGTCAGTATTATCTGAGGCTTTTTCAGATCCCTGAGCAGAATTTAATTTCCCGCTCTTATAGCGATATGTTGCTGGACGTGGATTATAAAAAGCACAAGTCTCGCAGCTAACGCCAGACGGACAAGTAGCACATATAGGGTTGATTTTTTGTTTTATAGAATCTTGCTTTGAAGAAAAAAGTCTTATGATAGGGCGGATAATACTTTTGTATATAACCGTTCCAAAAGTAATTGCTAAGATTGTATAGGTGATAATTTCTTGCCACATAATTAGTATGTTCAACTTTTGTGTGAAATAACAAGTTTTTGTTCGAGCTGTAAATACCTAAATGTTGGTATTTAATTTTTTTCCCTTTGTCAACGCATAAATTAGCCCCCATGTTTCGCCTAGCCCATAGAAAAAGTGCCATACAAAGAATGTGATTATCATGTGTACTACAGTAGTCTTTGACCTGTTGGCCTTGATCGAGGCAATAAGTGTCGCACTTAAATATGCGGTAATTATAGCGAAGAAAAGATAGAGAAATATTTTAAGCCACAGGCCAAAAATCAGGGATCCAAGCAGACCCAGGACAAAAAACAAAGGTATAAAATGACGTACCCCGAGTGCCTTAAAACTCCGGGTAATAAATACAGTCAGAATGTTCCATTTGCCATTCTCAAAGCTATATTTTGCGAATTCTGTCCATGTACTCCTGGGAAAATAGCGCAGGTGTATGTCCGGCACAAGGAATATTTTACCGCCATGTGCAATGATTCTTTTGTTAAACTCTATGTCCTGATTGCGTGCCAGCCGCTCATTGAAATAACCTATACGTTCGAATAAGTCCCTGTCCCATATACCAAATGGCACGGTATCGACTTCAATTGGATTCCCCGAACGTAAAAGACGGTAAGTTGCATTACCTACACCCCAAGGGCTATCCAATACAGCAACAATGGCATGGTTTACTTTTGTATCGTGGTGGGCGGTGTGTACAAACACACCGCCCACGTTGTCTGCTTTTAGTTTATCTTTCCATTCGATAAGCCGGTCTATGTACTTTGGAGGATATACTGTATGGGCATCGGCGCGTATAATGATCTCGCCGGCTGCATTTCGTATCCCAATATTGAGTGATATGGGCGTAAGCCGGTTGGGATTATCCAAAAGCCTGATTGTGACACCTGTCTGTTTGCTTAATTGCTTTACTATTTGCTGTGTTCCATCTGTGCTATCGCCGTCAATTACAATGAATTCAAGCAATTCAGGGGGATAGTCTGTCTGTAATAGGCTTTTTATTGACCTGGCAATGAAGCGTGCTTCGTTATATGCCGGTATTATTACGGATACTTTCTTCTGAGGCATTGATCAATATTTTTCTGTGGCTATTGTCCAGTATATCTAGCTTTATCCTGAGAGTGTTGTCTGGCAGCAGGGTCTCGATAATTTCCGGCCATTCAATAAGACATAATTCCCCGCTATAAAAATAATCTTCAACTCCTATGTTGATTGCGTCTTCTATTTTGTCCAAACGGTAAAAATCAAAATGAAAGATACTACCTCCGTCCTCGAGCTGGTATTGATTGATGATGGCGAATGTGGGGCTCTGGACTGTGTCAATAACACCCAGTTTTTCGCCAATGGCTTTTATCAAAGTGGTTTTACCAGATCCCATCTTGCCGTAAAAAGCTACAACCTGTATATTATTATTCTCAATGAAGTCTATAATTTCTTGTGCTATCTGGTCTAGCTCTCGCAAAGAAAAGGTTTTTTCCATAGCTTTTAGTGTGTTTGGATTTTGACAAATGGTATAAGCATTTCTTCCATTGATACACCGCCGTGCTGGAATGAATCTTTGTAATAATTGACAAATTGATGGTAATTATTTGGGTATACAAAGAAGTCATTTTCCAGTGCAAAGATATAAGTATTAACAATATTCGATTTAGGAAGACCGATTTTTTCTGGTTTGACAATGGCATAAACTTTTTTGTCAGGATAATTAAGATTCTTTCCTTGTTTGTAGCGAATATTTGTTGTAGTCTCACGGTCACCGATGACTTTCACAGGGTTTTTGACACGAACAGCACCATGGTCAGTAGTTATAAAGATAGTTGCCTTATATTGCGTTAATTGTTCGAAAAGCTGGTAGATAGACGAGTGTCTGAACCATGATTTTACGACTGCACGGTAAGAGCTTTCGTCCTTTGCCAGCTCTTTGACCATCTGCATATTTGTTTTAGCGTGTGAGAGCATGTCAATAAAGTTGTAAACAATGATATTAAGGCGGGAGTTGAGCAAATTTTTTAGATTTGAGACTATTTTCTGACCTTGTGTGTCATTAAATACTTTATAGAAGTTGAATTTTGTTTCGATATTGTTTCGTTTTAGCAGTTTCTGGAATAGTTCTGCTTCATATTCGTTTTTATTGCCCTCGTCAGTGTCGTCCCTCCAGATGTTAGGGAAGTAACGTTTGATATCCAGGGGCATTAAACCGGCGAATAAAGCATTTCGTGCGTACTGAGTAGCAGTAGGTAAGATGCTACTAATGAGCTGTTCGTCTATTTTAGACACTTTGTTGTGAATCAGGGACCTGAGCTCGCGCCAATGGTCATAACGCAGGTTGTCTATAACTATGAGGAACACAGGGCCGTTGTTTTGTTGTAATACAGGTAGTACCCTCTCCTGTATGATATTGCTAACATTTGGGATTGAGGCACTTTTTATCCATTGCTCATAATTATTTTTCACCTGTCTGGCGAAAAGCCTGTTAGCTTCTTGTTTTAGCGATTCCAGTATTGATAATAATACCTCATCTTGCACCTCATCCAGTAATAATGTCCAGTGGGTTAGTTTGCGGTAAATTTCTGTCCAGTCTTGCCAGTCAGAGGCAGAGTTTATTTCATTGCTTAATTTATTGAATTCTTCGCGAAATTTTGTGCCTGTTTTTTCTGTGATTAGGTCTTTCTGGAAGACGTTTTTCTTGATTGTTAGCAAGATTTGCTGTGGTTTGACTGGTTTGATAAGGTAATCTGCTACTTGAGAACCAATAGCTTCGTCCATTACAGCTTCATCCTCACTTTTGGTCACCATTATGACAGGTGTATGGGGGGCGTATTCCTTGAGCTGTGGTAGTGCGTTAAGCCCTGTGATACCAGGCATGTTTTCGTCCAGGAAAATGATGTCAAATTTTTCTTGTTTGAGAATATCAAAAGCATCTTGGGCATTAGTAGCAGTCTTGACAAGATAACCTTTTCGTTCTAAGAATATTATGTGAACATTTAGTAGGTCGACTTCGTCGTCAACCCAGAGGATTTTTACATTTTCTGCCATATATCTAAGTTTTAGTTAAGATAGTAAATAAAAGGCAATGTTTACAAATAACATAAAAAAGACACTAAAAATGGGACAATTATGGTCAAAGACAAACCACTGAACACAGCAACAAGGGCATATTCTTTGCCACTATATTCGGTAATTATTGGCAGTGTGGTGTCCATGGCAGTAGCGCCTCCTGAGGCTATGGGCGCCAAAGGCCCAAAGAATTTGACCAAAAGCGGTGTCAGGATCAGTGTCAACATCTCCCTGAAAATATTTGACAGTAATGCAACAACACCCAGAGCCTTGCTTTTGATCTCGGCGATAATAATGCTTGAGAGACTGTAATATCCAAAACCGGCTCCCACAGCCATGCTATCGGTTACTGTTAAGTCTTTAATAAAAATACTAACCAGTGCTGTCCCCAACAGACTACCAATTATCACACCCGTTGGTATGAGAACCAGGCGCAGTGAACTTGTGCGGATAATCTCAAATGATTTTTTGTCCATACCTATCAATAAACCTACCAGAAAAAGGAGTAGGTATAGAGCATATATACTTAGGTCATTTTTTATGATAATATCTGGCAAAAGCCTGAAATGTCCAAGCATAATACCCAGAATAAAAAATGCTATTATTTTGGCTGTTGTGAACATCAGTTTTTGACTTTCAGACAAAAATAAAAAAATAACATAAAGATTATAGACAGTACTTTATGAGGTTTTCTGTTTTGTACATAAAAAGTTAAATTTCGGATAAACAAAAATCATCAATGCCATGAAAATAATTACAAATATAAGCCTTCTAATTGGCTTGAACACACAGGGGTTAAAGCTACGCAAAGGCAACCAGATGCAGGAAGTTGAAAAGTTGGAGAATGCTTATCTTGTGATAGGCGATGATGGACGCATTGCCGGCTGGGGTAAGATGACAGATTTTGATTTGTCAAAATATGGCAGCCATGAGGTTTTAGAGATTATACAACTTGAGGAGGGTCAGATCGTTATGCCTGGTTTTGTAGATAGTCATACACATCTGGTCTTTCCTAAATGGCGTGAAGCTGAGTATGTTATGAAAATCAAAGGCATGAGTTATGAGGAAATAGCACGCAGGGGAGGAGGAATATTGAATACAGCAAGGAAGATGCAAGAAGCAGATGAAGAAGAATTATATAAAGCGGCTGCCGAGCGTCTGGCTGAAGTTATAAGTCTGGGAACTACAGCGATTGAGATTAAAAGTGGTTATGGCCTGACAACAGATTCTGAGCTAAAAATGTTGCGTGTGGTACGCCGTCTGAAGGAGAATTTCCCTATAACGATCAAGGCCACATTCCTCGGAGCTCATGCTATACCAATGGAGTATAAGTCTGATCCAGACAGCTATGTAGATATGGTAATAAACGATATGCTTCCACGTGTGGCAGAGGAACAACTGGCCGAATATGTGGATGTGTTTTGTGATCGTGGATTTTTTACACAACAACAGACAGAGCGTATTCTCCAGGCAGCTGCTAATTATGGTCTAAAGCCCAAGATACATGCTAATGAGCTAGGGCTAACAGGTGGCATACAGGCAGGTGTGAAATACAATGCAGTATCTGTGGATCATCTAGAGCATGTAGGGCAGGAGGAAGTAGATCTGCTACTCTCTAGCCAGACAATGCCTACTTTGTTGCCTGCCACATCTTTTTACTTGAATATCAATTATGCTCCTGCCCGTATGATGATAGATGCAGGTTTGCCTGTAGCAATGGCATCGGATTTTAACCCTGGATCCAGCCCTAGCGGCAACATGAAATTTGTCATGTCTCTGGGTACCTTGAAATATAAGATGCTGCCAGAAGAAGCCTTTAATGCAGTGACTATAAATACAGCATATGCCCTTGAGATAAGTGAAGAACAAGGTAGCATAGCCAAAGGTAATTGGGCAAACCTCGTTATTACCCGGCCTGTGCCTTCGTTTGAGTTTCTATCGTATTTATTTGCACACGATCTGGTAGACAAAGTATTGGTCAAAGGCAAAGAGTGGACAGGCAGGGCTAGGGGGTTTTAGCTTCTTTAATAAATACCAAGCGGTAAAACCTGCAGGAAAAGTGCGAAAGATTTAGAAAGTTTAAAAGAGAGGTATTTGATAGTTTAAGTATATTTGTAAGAATAATTTAGACTAAAGAAGAACTTTGATACAGTCAAATATAAAACTTAGATTCATATTTGTTTAATTTACACTGAAACGAAGTGGAAAAATATCCATGAAGATTGCTAATGAGTGATTTATGTCTTTGATAACCAGTTGGATATTTGTTTTATATGCTGTCTGCTAATTAAAATTTTATTAAGTAAATTTTAGATTTGTTGACAAATTTTAAAAATATTATTAAATTGTAAATGTTTAAACCTTGGAAAATATGGAGTTATTTG
>JALWNS010000122.1 GCA_027083655.1 Bacteroidales bacterium
AGACACAAGGTCATTTACCTGTATCTCAAAGACCTGGTCCCGTGCAGTATCATTAACAATAATAATTGTATCCTGGCCCCCAAATGTCTGGATCCCTATAGGCAACTTTAACTCAAAAAGATCTACGTCGTATGAAACAGGTTCCTGGTGTATTAACAAAATAAGCTTATCTCCTTCCTGCGTCCATTCTATATCATAAGACGGATAACCCGTACCGTATAGCCAGTCGTTAAATAGTCCTGTTAAATCACAAGAACAAGCCTGCTCTAAATGGCTTTTTAATGATGGTGTCAGTGCATAACCATAAGCCAAAGCTGTATCCTGCAAATAGCTTCTCAATGCGGAGAAAAAAGCTTCATCCCCAATAGTCCATCGAATCAGATGCAGAAACAATGCACCTTTTAGATAAGTATATGTATAACTAAAAATCCTACTTACATCTGTCGTATCTTCCACATACACAGACCCATAAGGGTACTGCAACACACGGGTCCTTGCACTGCGAAGCCAATCCTGGAAAGTATATGAAGCTATCCCTGCCTCTGCAGTCAGTCCTTCCAGATAAGTAGCAAAAGCTTCATTAAGGTAAATATCATGCCATGAACCACAAGTAATATAATCCCCAAACCACTGGTGTGCCAATTCATGTGCTAGCAGGGACTGGCCAAAACCGCCAACAAAAGTCATAGTCTGGTGTTCCATACCACCACCCCAGCCAAACTGGGCATGGCCATATTTCTCCTCATAAAAGGGATAAACCATAAACCTGTCTGAGAAAAACTCCAGACAACGCGCGGCATGGGGTGTCTGTTCGCGTGCCGTCTCATAGTCTTCGGGATAAACCATGTTCATTATCGGAACTTTCAATGTATCGCCAATATATGCAGTGTCATAATAAGTTTTATAATTTGTAACAGCAAAGGCAACTAGATAACTTGCAATAGGATAACGAGTACGCCATACCATTGTTCTGATCGTGTCAATGACTGTGTCTTGAACAAGAATACCATTTGAAGCGGCACGATATGCGCTATCACATCTAACAATCACTTCAAGAGAATCTATTTTGTCTCCGAGATTATTTTTCGTCGGGAACCAATCTTTAGCTCCATAAGGCTCTGATAGTGTCCACATCACAGGAACATTATCCCCATGAAAGCCTATTGAAAAACTCCCCATTCCTGTCTCAGGTGGTACACCCCTGTAATAAATCCTAACTGAGTCTACTGTATTGGCTACTGTATGCAAGTTAATAGTTATCAAATCATTTGCATGGGAAAAATCTGCATGTGCGCCATGGTAAATTATAGAATCAACTATAAGGCTATCACTGAGGTCTATACTTATGACCGAATCTGCTCCTTTAAAATAATAATCTACCTGTCCTATGATATATCTCACCTGTGGATCAACTGTAAAATCCAATCTTTGGAACGTCAAATCATAACTAAAATTTTGGCTAAATAAAATGAAAGAATAACTTAGCAACAGCAAAATGAAAGAGATTTTCTTCATAATAATCTAAAATTTAATTATTTATGACAAACAACCTGGATAAAAACATAATTGAATTTATAAAAAAACAACAAGTTTTGTCACTTTCTACGGCAGTTGATAACCGTCCATACTCTTGTAATTGCTTTTATGCCTATGATTCGAAAAACAACTGGTTAATCTGCACCTCCGAACATGAGACAAAACATATTCAGGACTTAAAGTTAAACAATTACGTCAGTGGTACAATATACAGAGTAAAAAAATTATCTGGTGTCGTGGCTGGTATCCAGTTCAATGGCTACATGCGTGAGGCCAAAGACGGGGAGTTCCAACGTGCAAAAAAAGTTTTCTACTCACGCTATCCTCACCTGGTAGGAAATAAAGCTCCTTTGTGGATCATTGACCTGACTTTTATCAAATTTACACACAACAAACTCCTTGGTTTTGGCAAAAAACTTGTCTGGCAAAAAGAAAACACACAATAACAATGCAACAATACCTGGATGTTTTACGCTACACCCTCGAAAATGGGGTAAAAAAAGAAGACCGCACTGGTGTGGGCACCATTAGCACTTTTGGCCACCAAATGCGTTTTGACCTGTCCAAAGGCTTCCCCCTGGTCACAACCAAAAAGCTTCATACAAAATCTATTATTTACGAGCTATTGTGGTTTATCCGTGGCGAAACCAATATCAAATGGCTCAATGATCATGGCGTACACATCTGGGACCCATGGGCCGACGAAAACGGCGAACTAGGCAGGATATACGGCTACCAGTGGCGCGGTTGGACCGCCGAAAACGGCGGGCGTATTGACCAGCTCAAACAGGCTATTGACACCATTCGCAATAATCCAACATCCCGCCGCATCATAGTAAGCGCCTGGAATGTAGGGGACATGGACAAAATGGCTCTGCCTCCCTGCCATATACTTTACCAGTTTTATGTCGATCCTGTGAACAAAAAACTATCCCTGCAGCTATACCAACGTAGTGCTGACCTTTTCATAGGCGTGCCCTTTAACATTGCCTCTTATTCCCTGCTCCTGATGATGGTGGCACAGGTGACAGGCTACACACCAGGAGAATTTATCCATACACTCGGCGATGCACATATTTATTTGAACCACATAGAACAAGTAAAACTGCAACTCTCACGTACACCACGGCCCCTGCCACGGGTCCGTCTCAATCCCGAGGTAAAATGTCTCTTTGATTTCCGCTACGAAGACATTACTATCGAAGGCTATGACCCATGGCCGCATATCAAAGGTGAGGTTGCAGTATAAAAATATAGCCGCCCCGACATCATGCTAACTTGCATAAGTACCGTCCCATAGCAATCAGTCGAGGGCGGCTTCTCTTTGTTCCCTCCGTATACGTCTAAGCCATAAATACCACATCAACAAAATTACTGCATAGACTAAATATTTGAAAATCAAATGATGGTTTATGTCCAGATACTGGGGACAACAGTATTGAGTTATAGCCAATCCACTAATTCTCAAAATATTTAACAGCAAAAAAACAAGTGTGCCAATAATCATAATCCCAAATTTGCGTCTCAATCCCGAGGGATAAGCTAGAATAAACCCAAGAAACAGGCCCAGGGTATTACGTCCCAGACAACCCCTATCCAACAAAACTCCCTGATGTCCTTCTATCCATATTATCTTGCCTAGTGTGTGTACCTCAAAACCTAACATATCCAGAAAAAATTCCGTTGCTTTAAGCTGGATATATGTCAAATAATATATGCCTTCCTCATAAAAATAATCTACAAGCCAATAGTCTCTTAAAAATTTAAAAAACAACACCCACAGTGCATACAAAATCAAAATATTAATAAAAAATTTAGCCCAAATTGGTATTTTTGCCAGTCGCTGCGATACAGTCATTAAACAGAATATAAAATATTGATTATGAGAACAGTAATACAACGCGTCAATTACGCATCAGTTCACATTGAAGATAAGATTTTTTCACAAATAAGCAAAGGTCTTCTCGTGCTCGTTGGTATTGAACATGATGACACTGAGCAAGATTGCCAATGGCTTGCACATAAGATAGCAAATCTAAGGATATTTCCCGATGAGCAAGGTAAAATGAACCTTTCTGTCAAAGATGTTCAAGGCCAGGTTTTGGTCGTTAGCCAGTTCACATTACATGCCAGCACCAAAAAAGGTTTCCGCCCTTCATACACACGGGCTGCCAAGCCAGATCTGGCTATTCCTTTGTACAACAAATTTGTTACCTGCCTGGAGCGGGAGCTTGGGAAAAAAGTACCAACAGGACAATTTGGCGCTTATATGCGCGTCTCCCTTGAGAACGACGGTCCTGTTACCATTATCATAGACACAAAGAATAAAGAATAACCAAAGACATGCAAATTGTAAGCTATTACTTAGATCAAATTGCTATTTTTTGTCTTAAATTCATTCCTGTAATATTGTAATGGGCAATTTTTAATGAAAAAGAGAGGCATTCATGAATGCCTCTCTTTTCACTTCTTAACTGCAAAAGGACTCTTGACCAGACCTCTCTGGGAACCACGAAGGAAATTTAGTACTTCATCTCGTTCCTTCGAAGGAGGAAAATTCTTCTCTATTTCTTCTATGGCGTGTTTGAGGTTATATCCTTTAAGAAAAACATAACGGTACATATCCTCAATCATTCTAATCTGTTCGTTGGTAAATCCACGCCTACGGAGTCCAACTGAATTAACACCTTCATACATAACAGGTTCGCGGCCAACGAGTGAATATGGAGGCACATCCTTACGTAGTAGAGCGCCGCCTTGTACCATGGCATGTTTGCCAATGCGTACAAACTGATGGACTGCTGCTGTACCACCAATAATTGCCCAGTCATCCACCTCAACCTCGCCTGCAAGCTGGACACCGTTAACCAAAATTACATTGTCATTAATAATACAATCATGGGCAACATGAACATAAGCCATTATAAGGCAATTTTTCCCAATTTTGGTCGTACCCTTAGACGCTGTGCCACGGTGAAGGCTAGTCATCTCACGGATTATGGTATTATCGCCTATTTCAAGTGTTGTTTTTTCACCTTTGTATTTCAAATCCTGTGGCTCGGCTGATACAACCGCACCAGGAAAAACCTTAACATTATTTCCTATTCTGGCTCCGTCAAAAATAGTCACATTAGGTCCTATCCATGAATTATCCCCTATCTCCACGTCTGGGTAAATTGTAGTAAAAGCCTCAACAGTAACATTTATTCCCAGTTTTGCATCTGGATGTACATTAGCTAATGGATGAATTTTTGCCATAATCAACGGTTTTTTACGATTTGTGCTGTTAATATACCCTCTACTGCCAGTTCATTACCTACGTATGCCCGTCCCTGCATAACCACAATACCACGTCTTATTGGTTCCAGCAATTGCATGTGCATGATCAGAGTATCGCCAGGAACGACTTTGCGCTTGAATTTTACTTTATCAATTTTGAGGAAATAGCTTGAATAACGCTGTGGGTCATCCACATTATTAAGCACCAACAGTCCTCCTGTCTGTGCCATTGCCTCGATCATCAAAACGCCAGGCATTATTGGCTCGTGAGGGAAATGTCCACGGAAAAAGTACTGGTCATAAGTTATATTCTTTACGCCTACTATCTGTGTATCATCCATATAAACCACCTTATCCACTAGCAAGAATGGATGATCATGTGGCAAGAAAGTCTTTATCGTGTTAATATCCATTACTGGCTTGGCATTGATATCAAAATCTGGCAAAATACCCTTGAGGCGGCGACGTTTGATCTCCTGCCTTATTTTTTTAGCAAATTCGACATTTGTAGTATGTCCTGGACGTGTTGCTAGAATTTTACCCTTTATTGGCATGCCCACAAGCGCCAAATCCCCAATCAGGTCTAGAAGTTTATGACGGGCTGGTTCGTTATTAAAAAGTAAAATCTCTTCATTCAATACTCCCCTGTCTTTTGTAAGCTTGATTTTTGGCTTTCCCATTTTTTCTGCTAAGGCATTAAGCCTTTCCTGTGTCACGTCCTTCTCGAGTATAATAAGTGCATTCTCAAGAGTACCGCCCTGGATCAAATTGTTGTTAAATAAGTATTCAACCTCACTGAGGAGGATAAAAGTTTTTGCAGGGGCAATCTGGTCAGGAAACTCATCGATAGAATTGAGTGTGGCGTACTGGTGGCCTATAACGGCAGTTTTATATTCTATCATTACATGCACAGAAAAATCATCATCCGGGAAGGTAACAATTTCGGCACCACGTTCTTCATCAGTATAATCAATGGTATTCTTTATGACAAAATACTGTTTATCCTCATTTTGCTCAACAGTCCCGACTTTGCGTATTCCCTCTACGTAATATTTAGCACTACCGTCAAGTATAGGCACTTCGGGGCCATTTATCTCTATCAAAGCATTATCTATTTTCATGCCATATAGAGAGGCCATTAAATGTTCAATAGTGCTTACCCTGACACCATCTTTCTCGATAGTTGTGCTACGGCGTGTATCTACCACATTCTCAGCCACTGCATCAATAACAGGCTGACCGTCTACATCTACTCTCTTGAATTTTATTCCATGACCTTCCTCTGCGGGCTTTATCGTTATCTTAGATTTTATTCCTGTGTGTACGCCGATACCCTCGAAAGTGAGTTCACCAGCCAAAGTTCTTTGTTTTTCCCTTTTCTTTTGCATAAGCATTAATTTTAAGAATTGTAACCGTAAAAATCTTTTATTTTCTGAACCACATAATAAATTTGTTCATCACTCATTTCTGGATACATAGGCAATGATAGAATCTGTGATTGATATGCAGAGCCTACTGGAAAATCATCAGGCCTGTGGTTCAGACGGGCATATGCCGGTTGCAATGGTAATATTTTCGGATAGTGGATAGCTACTCCTATATCGTTTTGCTTGAGATATTCCATCAAATCATCCCTCTGTTGTGCGCGGATTTCATATACATGGAAAATGTGAAAAGCCCCAGGTCTAACCTTGGGAGTAACCACTTCCTCCACATCTTTCAATAGCTCATTATAAAGCAAAGCATGATCATAACGCTGCTTGTTCCAATCTTGAATATATTTAAGCTTAACATTAAGGATAGCTGCTTGCAGGCCATCCAGACGGCTATTAATGCCCTCGATTAAATGATGGTGCTTTTTTAGTGCGCCATGACGGGCAAACATCTTCATCTGCAGGTAAAGGTCTTCGTTGTTTGTACCTATACCTCCTGCATCGCCATAAGCACCTAAATTTTTACCAGGATAGAAACTAAATGTAGCAACATCTCCGAATGTACCCACATATTTATCGCGGAAAGTAGCAAAATGAGCTTGCGCACAATCTTCTATAACGTAGAGG
>JALWNS010000123.1 GCA_027083655.1 Bacteroidales bacterium
GTTATGGATCTCCAAAGGAAAACGCCCAGTACAAACATAATTTATTCATAAACAATTTTGCTATAAAAACTTACTAACCAAACAAATGACAGGAGGCGGCACAGGCCGCCTCCTGTCGTATAAAACCGTCAATATCAAAAGATTAACTTACCGCACCGACCTGGGCAGTAATCAATATTACTTTGGCAAATGTCCTGTCTGTATTTCTTTGATTAACCTGTCTGTTTTATAAACATGCTTAAGAGCCTCCATCAATCCCCATGAATCTGTCGCTATTGCCCTGTTATCATCCTCAAGGAAAATATATGCACCGGCCAGGCTTTCGAGGTTACCATCGTGGATAAGGCCAACAATCTGGCGGTCTTTGTTAATAACCGCACTACCTGAATTACCACCAACAATATCATTAGTAGAAGCAAAACACATTGGCACTGATAAATCCAATCCCTGTGGAGGTTTTTGCCAACGTGGATGTAATCCCCACGGATAGGACTTCTGACCAAACGAATAATAACGGTCATACAAGCCATAATAAGTTGTCTTACCCGGCGCTAAAGTTCCATTATATTCATAACCACGGATGAATCCTGGCGTTATACGCAAAGTCAAGGTCGCATCCGGTGGTATATGTGTACCATAAACCTTAAAAATTAAGTATCCCAGCTCTTGGTTATCAACCTCGAGCTCTGCCATAAGTTTTTGCCTTGTTGCGCTATTGTCCTTTATGGTCTTCATAATACTGCGCACAACTATTAGCAAAGGATCCTCTGATTGCATAATCTCGGCTGCCCCAAGATTATATAACTCTTGTACAAAATCCCTGTCATACAATTTGGTGACCTTTTTCAGGCTCTGGTAAGCATCCTCGTCATTACGGAACAGACTCTGCAAAATAAAGCAATCTTCCCCCTTGACTTTGTATAAGAAATCGGCTATAGCCTGCACATTATACTGCTCACGTTCTGCATCAGTTACTGGCACAAACACCTTATCAAAGCCCATTGATTCATCTCCATCGGCATAACGGTATAAATTAAATGCTGTCTGCCAGGCGGCCGATGGCATACGGGACAAAAGGCTGGCAAACAGGTACTGAGGATCGATTTTGTATAGCTGGTTAATTATAGAATCAATATGATCCCACAAATGACCATATTGTGCTCTTAGCCCAGGATTGTTCATCACACTATCTTTCAACGCCTGCTCAAAGCTCTTTTTCTTGGCCATAATGTAATCATCACGCAGTGCCATATAAATACCTGCATAGTATTTACGACCGTTTGCTATGCTTAGCAAAGTGCTAAGCTCATGTGCTTGGCGTTCGGGATGGTTAATAAAGTACTTATACTGGGCATTATAGCGCTGGTTGAAGTAATTAAGTATCAAAGGGTGGCGCACATCACGGTAAAATTCCAATTCTTTTACCGAAAGCAAACGGTCAGTATTACCAGGACGGCCTATTACGAACACAGGTTCATTCTCCGATGCGCCCTTCTCGCTCCATGTGAAATAATGTTTAATCTTTGCAGGCTTACCGTTCTCATAAGCACGCACAAAAGCAAAGTCTAACTCATAACGGGGATAAGTGAAGTTGTCCCAATCCCAACCAGTAGCAGTTATCTGTACATCAGGAGCCATCACAAGACGGATATCATCATAACGCTTGTATATGTATAGAGAGTATTTACCACCGTTGTAAAGTTTTACAACCTTTGCAATGATATGTTTTTTTGGCTTGCTATATTTCTGCTCCAGTTCTTTAATTACATCATCCTTAAGCTTAACCTTTTCCTCTGCTGTCTCACCCTTACTCATTGCATCAAAAACAATAGATGTAACATCCTTTATGTCAATCAATTGATCCACATACAGACCAGGAAAACGGCGCTCTTGCTCCAGGCTCTGGGCATAGAAGCCATCACGGTAAATATTTTCCCCTTGCCGCTCTATATCTTTCAGACGGCTACGGACACAGTGATGATTGGTCATAATCAAACCATCGGCTGAAACAAAGGATCCTGAGCAACCCCCGCCAAATTGCACTGCCGACAACCTCACCTCTTTTAACCATTTATCTGTGGGAAGAAAACCAAATTCTTCCTGTATTTTATCCACTGGCACATCGTCAAATGTATACATGCGCCCAAAATCATCCAGTGACCATTGAACACGTGCCAGGTCAATAGGTTCGTACAACCCGCGCTGTGCATATAATGGACCTGTCATTAACAAAAAAAGGCCCAGGATAAATAAGTATGTTTTTTTCATAACTCCCTGCTTTTTTGATTTCTGGCTTTAAGATATGAAAAACCATTTTTTTGACCAACTCTACTGGTAAAACCTGATTTTTATCATTAAAAAAATCCAATGCTGGCTTTATCTTAAAAAGAAAAAAAACATGAAAAAGTCGATTATTCTAATTTATCTCAACCACCGCAACGAGGCAGCAGTACAGGTACAAAAAATCCTCTCTGCATGGGGATGCTTGATTAAAGTTAGGCTCGGTATTCACGACGGTGTACTTGATGAATGCACCGAAACAGGACTTATCTTCCTTGAGGTTGTGGGCGAGAAAGAGAAACTACAGGAACTAACACGCAAACTCAACCTAGTAAAAGGTGTTGATGCCAAGCTAATTGAAATGGAAATCAAGGATGAATAAAAAAAGAGCTACACCCGGAGGGTGTAGCTCTTCTGTATCTAAAAGCCTGTATAGACTTACACATCAATACCAAAAATTATTCTGACGAGCAAACCTACACCGAACGATACTGCAGATACTGAAAAGCTAATAATAACCATCTCCAGGAATTGCTTACGGAAAACAAGATCATTGGTCACTGACATGAAGTAATTAAATACCGCAATTATAACGACTGCTATAAGCAATGCAATGCCCAAAGCAATGTAAAAATTGGAAGTAAACACGTAAGGCAAGATTAACAAAATAACGGTAATAATATAAGCTATACCTGTGTATAACGCTGACTTTCCTGCACTCTTACCTCCGCCCTCTGCTTTTGTAGAAAGGTATTCAGAAGCTGCCATTGACAAAGATGCTGCAAAACCGGTAATACCACCTATTATAGCTATTAGCTTTGTGTTCTGTAAAGCCAGGGTAAAACCAGCCAGTGCACCTGTTAGCTCAACCAGAGCATCATTCAAACCCAGAACCACGGATCCCATGTACTTGAGAATTTCTTCGTCAATAAGTGCTATAAGCTCCCTTTCATGATTAAACTCATCCTTTATAATATTCTCTGCTTCAGGAATATAAGGCTTAATAATTTCATAGCGTTCCTGTGCGCTTTCCTCACCCTGCTCCATGAGCTTAATAGCGAAGGTTAGTCCAAAGATCGTTGCCATAAAAGAATAAAACCATACCAAAAAACCATTAGGTTTGACCTCCTCTCCAGAATATTTCTTAAAAAGTAAATAATGACCACGCTCTTCGTTTGCTATAACTTCCAAAACATGGGCATTTTTCTCAGACTTTGTTTTTCTCGCCAGCCGTTTGTAGATATAATATTCTGTTATCTCATTTCTTTGATATTCTATAAGCTTTTGCCTTATTTCTTCGGGTATTTTATTTTCCATGGCCTTAGATTTTATAAAGTTTAAATAAAAACGAAGAGAGCCTCCCGGGGGAGCCTCTCTTTATCATTACTTAGCCTTGTAATAACAACGCTTCGGACTATAGACCAGATCCATTTTCTTCAACTTGCTAATAATCTTACTTACCTTATCTTTCTGGATACCTGTGAGCTCTGCAATTTCTCCAGATTTGAGCTCTTTGTCCTGTTTTTTCATTGCTTCCAAAACAAGTTTTGCTTCTGCATCTAACTGTGCCATAGCTATAAGATTTTAAGATTTCATGACACAAAGTTAATTAATTTAGAATTATTCCAAAATAAAAAATATTATAAATCACTCAAAAATTTTATCAATTAACCTTTCGACCTGTTCTACAAGGTAAACTTTTTCTATCCAATCGTGCGGTATATTTTCCCTGGTAAAAACAATACCAGCCAAGGCACCTACCAAAGCTCCCAGGCTAGGAGTATCGCCTCCGAGGTTAACTGCTTTCAGAACTGCCTCCACATACGTACGTGAGCTCATAATGACCCACATAGCGGCTTCGAGTGTGTCCACAATATCCTGGCTAGATCGTATATCTTCCTCGGGTATAGACCAAATCTCACTGTAGATAAGGCGCCATAACTTATCCAGGTCCTCTGGGTTCATATTCATATTACGCCAGATAATAGGCAAAGTGTCTTGCATAGTAAAATATGCTGAGGTCAATGCTTCCCCTTTAAGGAAGCTCCGGATGAGCTCTTCGAGGTACAAAGCACTAAGGAACGCAATATGGTAAGGATTTGTCATGCCCACCACTTGCTTAACGAGGGTAAAACGCAAATTAACAGGCATATTAAGTAAATACACAGACAAAGGAACAATCTGCAAGAGGGTGATATTATCAACTACGTCACTACCTGGAACAAAGTCACGTTTAAGGTTTCCTGCTATCACAGTTTGAAGATTTTCCCGTACTTTTTCAGAGAGATGTTCTCCCTGGTCAACAAGGGCCCAATATTCACCATTAAGTATCTCACGGGCCAGTATTTGCATGATTTCCTTATCCAGATTATGTCCCAATGCTTCTGTCAAATAGATTGCCAGCGTTGTATTCGAGGACCAACGGGCATTTTCATTTATCAAATCGCTTATTGGCTGCTTTTTCAGATCTGTTCTTTTTTTCCCAGTATAAGGATAGCCAAGGGCATCGCCAACCATCATACCGATTATTGCATCCTTCAATATGTTCTTTTCCATGCCTTCTTATATAAGTTTTTCTCAAATTTAGAACTTTTCTAAAACTTAATCAATAAAGCATAATTGTCAAAAAAACTATTGCACACCACCCAAATTTGGACTAATTTTGTTTAAAACCAGACAGAATATGATTAGCAACAAGACCATACAAGAAGTACTACAGAGAGCAGATATTGTAGAAGTTATTAGCGAATTTGTCAATCTAAAAAAAGCTGGTGTCAATTACAAAGGGCTCTGTCCATTCCACAAAGAAAAGACCCCTTCTTTTGTTGTATCACCACAGAAACAAATTTTCAAATGTTTTGGTTGTGGCGAATCAGGTAGCACTGTTAGCTTTTTGATGAAACATGAGCATTTTACCTATCCTGAGGCTATCCGCTGGCTGGCCAAGAAATATAATATCGAAATAGAAGAAACAGAAGACGAGGAAGAAGATAGACAAAAACGAGAAGAAAGGGAGTCGATACTTACGGTCAACAAATTTGCCCAGAAATATTTTACACACAATCTCTTTTTCGAAGACGAAGGTATAAGCGTAGGTCTTAGCTATCTGCGGCAAAGAGGCTTTAGCGATGAGACCATAGAAAAATTCCAGCTTGGATATGCTCTCAATCAACGCGATGCCTTTACACAACATGCACTAAAGAATGGTTATAAACTGGATACCCTCGCCAAGGCAGGCCTGACAATAATCAAAGAAACAAATTATTACGACCGTTTCTGGGCCCGTGTAATTTTTCCCATACATTCCCTGACAGGTCAAATACTAGGCTTTGCAGGACGCACGCTTAGCTCTGAAAAATCTGTAGCTAAGTATCTCAACTCTCCTGAGACAGACATTTTCCAGAAACGCAAGATATTATACGGGTTATATTTTGCCAAGAAAGCTATCACACAGCAAAAAAAATGCTATCTAGTCGAGGGTTACACTGATGTAATGGCTTTTCATCAAGCCGGTATAGAAAATACAGTGGCTTCACTGGGCACATCTTTAACAGAAGACCATGTCCATCTCATTCATCGCTTCACCGATAACCTCACCCTTATCTTTGACGGTGATAAAGCAGGTATCAAGGCGGCAATGCGCGGTATTGATGTTGCCCTTAAGGAAGATCTTAACCTCAAGGTGGTAGTCCTTCCAGATGGGGAAGACCCTGATAGCTTTAGCAAAAAACTAGCGCCTGCCGACCTGAAGGAATATATCGAGACACACGAACAGGATTTTATCACTTTCAAAGCACAATTTTTACTTAAAGACGCAGAAGATGATCCATACACCAACGCCGAAGCAATAAGGGACATAGCCCAATCCCTATCCGTAATATCAGACCCTGTCAGACGTGAGGTATATATAAAACGTGCTGCAGAAATTTTTGGCATCAGTCCTGATTCCCTGACATCAGAAGTCAAAAGAATTTTCCAGCGCAATCTCAAACAACTAACACGTGGCAAGGTTGAGGTACACACACCGGGCAGGAAAACACCTGTTCTGCCAGCTACCATCAAAACCTCTGCCCTGCCCGAAGAAAAACAGATTATCTATTACCTAATAAAGTACGGGGACAGGATTTTCGAAGAGCGTGAAACAGAGAGCGGGGAAAAAATTCCAATCTACGTTGCAGACTTCATCATAACAGAGTTAACAAACGAGAATCTGGAGTTCAAAAACCTATTCTACAAAGAAGTATTCGAAGAGGGGAAAAAATTACGCGAAGAAGGAAAAAGTGTTGATATACAATACTTTCGCACACATCCTGACCAGCGGTTCCAGGATTTAGCTAATGAACTTTTAGCCAATGATATTGAAGTTAGCCGCATCTGGGAAAAACGCGGAGCTACTGTCAAGCATCCTCACGATCATTACAAAGAATTCACGCTAAGCACATTGCTTTCGTACAAGATGCGAATAGTAAACCTGGAGATCGACAGGTTAAACAATTTGTTAAAAGAGTTGCCGGGAGATAATCTCGAACAGGCCAGTGAGTTGGAGGAGAGAATAAAATTCTTGCTAAATATCTTGAAAGAATTAAAC